>JBBQBY010000039.1:0-23172 GCA_038318235.1 Caldilineales bacterium | reverse complement strand
CTGGAACACCATACCGACACCGCGGGTCTCGATCGGGCGCTGCGTCACGTCCTCGCCGCCGAACAGGATGCGGCCGCCTGCATCGGCGGCCTCGAGGCCCGCGATCACCCGCAGCAGCGTCGTCTTGCCGCAGCCCGAGGGCCCGAGCAGCGCCAGCACCTCGCCGGGCTCACAAAAAATACTTCACATAGATTTTATCATGTACAAACTTTACTATTTCGTGGTGAATAAATAATTTGTTTCACCTACAAACTGGCGTGCCAACAATGATAAATATCCCTCATCAAGAAACAAGTCCTCAAATTGGTTACTTCCTAAAATACCAACATTGGGAAAACGCTTTTGATTTACTTGAATACCAACTATCCTTGAAGACAGCCAACAAACATTTCAATATGCTCAGTATGTTCTACTATGAGCAACTAAATCAAAGTGATAAAAAGCGACTAAGACGCAAGCTTTACTTTGATAACAAGATTGCCAATAACCTGTTTTATGGTTTAGAGAAAGAATTTGCAATATTATTTTATCCTATTCCAAAATCTAATCTAGGGCTCAGAAAATATTCTTTCTTTACATATCCGATGCGAGTAACGTATTACGCTGTTGGTCTCTATCTTCTACAACTTTCTCAAGAAATAGTTCAACAACATTATAGTAACAATGACCGAATTCATTCAGACTATGGGGGTCAATTAGTCTTCGATAGCAAAACCAATAAACTAAAACTCACTGATAATAGTGTGTGGTATAAACCTCACTATCGTAGGTTTCGTAATCGCGTTAGAAAAGAAACCAGTGGCAGTGTACAGGACAAAATAGTAATTCATATTGATATTCAAAACTATTTTGAAGAAATCTCTATACCCATTCTTTTAGATTTTCTGACAGAATATGTCAGGCCAAGTATCCGACAGGAATTACGATTTGATCTGATTAGTAAAAGACAAATTGCAGCTTTGTTTGATTTCATTGCAAATGGTAAATCCGGGATTCCACAAATGGATAACGATATTATATCCAGCTTTATAGGTTATCTATATTTGATTTTTGGGGACATGTTGCTAGATGAAGAGTTGAATAAGGATAGCAAATTCATAAAGGATTATTTCATCATTCGATACATGGATGACATATATATATCACTTGATTTTTTCAGCAAATTCACCAAGGTTGACAAAGAAATTCATGTAAGGGCATTAACAGCGCGTATAGCGGATTGTTTATACTATAAACTAGGATTACGTCTCAACGCGAAAACCAAAATTTTCCGGTTATACAACAGTGCAGAAAAAGATGAGCTACTAAAAAATCTAAAGAAAATCTCACCTGGCCATGAGATGGCAGATGATGACTCCAAAGGTAATCCAAATCACAAGATTGATCTTATTTTTAACAGACTTGAAAAATTGAAGAATTCTATCTCAAATCCAGCTTTTGAAGAATGGGGAGAGTTGGATGAGGAGATTCTGAAGGAGGTATATGATACAAGTGTAAACCAGTTGCTTAAACGCAAAGAAAATTACGAAAAAATTCACAAAATCTTTAAAGGATTTAATTTTGATCTTGTAATCGCTCAGGCAAAAGAAATTTTAGTTATAATGCTAATTGATCCTTTAGCATCCAAACAATTTGAGAATTTTCTCCTCAAAAAGAAAACTCTCACCTCGCGGGATATATACCTTATCCTAAATTACCTATGTCAAACAGACTTTAAATCTATAAAGCTTATTAAATTACTTCGCCGCAATCCTATAATGCAACCGATTATGGATATTTATAGCGAAGGAAAAATTTCTACACTTCCAGGTTATTTTCATCTTACGAATCGCCAAATCTCTAAATTGACAAAAATGACCAATGTGATTGAGCAAATTAGACTTCGCATAAAATGCGAACGACAAGAAGAATATTCTGTTGCTCTTAATCACTTATTAAATGAAATCCACGCAATTTGCATTAATTTAGATGATGGGTCGGTTAATAAAAAGGATTATCGAGCAACAGATGCCATTAATTTTCTTACGTCTCTTAAAGTTCCGCATGAAACCCGTCAAAAAATTCGTAACCTGTTTGATCGTCGAAACAAGAATCCAGTCTCGCATGCAGATCCTATAGCATGGCTAGTGGTTAGGGATGAATATTTAGATTATCATAACCATGTTGGCATATGTCTACGTCATATTGTCTAAAACACTAATAACAGTTGAGACACTATATATTTGATATTGTGTTATTCTATAAGATTCAGTTCATTTGACGTCAAAAGCAATAATTCATCGCCTGCGCCGTAACCAGGCCAACAAGCGCGGCATCGCCTCAATGTATAATTGATACAAAATTGGCGAAACTGGGAAATCCCATGCCCCCACATGCGGCTGAAATTCGGCCTCAAACCCCTGTTTGAATTGCCAGACGCCTTGCATCGAATCATCAGGATCGTCGATATTGGTGGGTGCGCCCCACCAATCGTAGATGGTGCAATTTTGTGCCAACGACCAACGCAACGCTTCCCACTGCAACAGATAGTTTGGCATGTCGCGGCGGTGGCGTTCGCTGCTGGCCCCATAAAAATACCAGGCCCGCGCGCCGTAACGCATCAGAAACAAGCCGGCGACGGGTTCTGGATCGTCCGCATGTTCAGCCAGCAATAACGCGCCACCGGCTGGATTTTCTGGCTCGCCTTGCGCCGTTAAGAAGGTCTGCCAAGTAGTTTTGTAGTAGGCAAAGGGGCGGATCAAAAAATTATCGCGCTGGCCAGTTTCGGCGTAGAGCGCATAGAAAGCCGCCAAGTCATCCACGCCACCCAGGCGCACGCGAATACCACGCCGCTCGGCCAGCCGCACATTATAACGCCACTTGCTCTTCATGCCCTCTAGCAACGCTGCTTCACCGCCAGACAGATCACTAAAGCCAGTGTTTTTAAACTGAATCTGGTCGCCGCTATACCGCCAACCGCGCCGCTGTAAGGCGTGGAGCACCAATTTGCCAGTTGACGTATCCTCGCGCACATCGGGATCAATTTTGACGAAGAGACAGCCTTTGGCCCGTGCATACTGCTCAATCTGGTCTAGGGTATGGTCAACCAAGTCAAGGTTCGACCAGTCAAGCACGGGCCCCTTGGGTACATAGGCCATCCGGAGGGGGATGTGGGCCAGCGGTTGCCGCCATAGCAATTGGAACGCGGCCTGTGCGCCTTCGACTTTAGGCTCCATGCTCGCGGATAATGCCACGCGTTCGGCCACCCATTCCGTTTGCGCTTTGACCGTGCCCCATTCCCAACTCTGCAACACATGTGGATTGGGCAACGCGGCTAAAATGGCGCGCCATTCTGTAGCTTTGTCGATCACACGCAGCGGCAATGTGGCTGGCTGGATCAAACTTGCCTGATTGGCGTGGCGCAGTTCGTCAAGCTTTTTTCGCGCCAACAACCCCACTTGATAGACCCGATATCCCAACGCATTTACTGGCTTGTCCCAGGCGCCGATATAGCGCACGACGTTGCCGCCAAAGCCTTGTTTAAAGCGATAAACGCCCCACAAATCGTGGCTCGGAAACGCGTCTAGGTCGAGCGGCAATTCATCACTGGGGACGCCGCTGCCGTCGCCGTTGCGCAAACCAAGCGCCAGTTTGCCCACATCATCGGGAATACCCCAAAAATCATAAAGGGTGGCGCCACGCTGGCGAGCCCAGCGGATGGCAGCCCATTGCAACGCGTGATTGGGCATGCGATTACGCTCGCGATCACTGCTCGCGCCCCATAGATACCAAGCCGTCTGGCCGGTGACAAAGACAACCAGCGCGGCCAAAGGTTGGCCTTCGTATTCTGCCAACAGAAAGGCGGCCCGTTCCGGCACAAACAGCTTAAACGCAGCCGTGTAATAACTGGCACTGTGGACAGAAAAACCGTCACGACGGCCGGTGGTCTGCATCAGTTGATGGAAAGCGGGCAAATCATCACGTTCCGCTGCGCGCACTGTGACGCCTTTGCGCTCGGCCAGCCGAATATTATAGCGCCACTTACTCTTCATGCGCGCCAAAATGGCCTCTTCAGCACCGGCGATATCCAGCAGGATCGTGCTGGGCGGCTGTACGGTTTGCGCGCTGGGCAGAAAGCCATAACTCCGCAACAAGGCCCGATTGCAGCCAGTGTCGAGTAGATCCGGCTCAATTTTAAAGACCACGGCCCCTTGCTGCCGGCATTCAGCTATGATTTCGTCGAGCAAGCGCGTGGTCTGGGGGCGATCCTGCCAATTGGTCAAAGGACCTTTGGGGGCATAGGCCAGGGTCAAACCACCGGGCAGATCGGGCGTGCGCTTATAGAGCAACAACGAACCCGCTTGCACACAGGGGTTATCATCGGCGCGCTTGGCGGCGGTGAGCACGACGCGCCCTTGTTGCCAACCAAATTGATCTTTGAGCGCACCCCAGCCGCTCGTTTGTAAAATGTGGGCGTTAGGATGGTTCGTCACAAATGTATCCCAGGTAGCATCATCGATGGATTTTGACTGCAAGGGTTGGGTTTTCGTCTCGTTTCGCATAACGGCTATGATACCATTTTCACAGGGATAATTGTGAATTATGAGTTGTGAATTATGAAGGATTTGAGGATGAAGATGGGGGGTGTGCTAAGATCGGGGATAAAGTAGGGATACGGGATTAAGGATTATTCCGCATCCCTTATCCTGTATCCTTAATCCCTACCCAGAAAACATGTATGAACAAACTCAACGATCAAGACGTTATCATAGAAGCCGTACCCAATTTTTCTGAAGGTCGCCGCGCAGCGGTGATCGAGTTGATTGCCCAAGCGATTTGCGCACCGGGTGTGCGGCTGCTGCACCAAACCAGTGACTGGGATCACAATCGCAGTGTCATCACTGTGGCCGGTCCACCAGAGGCTGTGTTGGAGGGATTATTCCAAGCGACCCGCGTGGCGGCGACGCAGATCAATCTGTTTGAGCAGCGGGGCGAACATCCACGCTTGGGCGCAACCGATGTGATCCCATTGGTGCCAATGCAAAATATCACGTTGGCTGAATGTGCAGAGTTCGCGACGCAATTGGGACAGCGGATTGGTGACGAGTTACAATTGCCTGTCTATCTATACGAAGCAGCGGCCACACGACCAGAACGGCGTAATTTGGCCGATGTACGGCGCGGTGAATTTGAACACTTAGTAGAAACGATCAATAGACCGGATCGCCAACCAGATTTTGGCCCTGCGCAGATGGGACCAGCGGGGGCCGTGATCGTTGGGGCGCGACCCTTTTTGATTGCGTATAATTTTTTTCTAAAAACTGACGATGTAAACGTTGCCAAGGCGATCAGCCAAGCCATCCGCGAAAGCAGTGGTGGCCTGCCGGCGGTGAAGGCGAAAGGCTTTTTGGTCAACGGGCAAGCGCAGGTGAGCATGAATTTGGTCGATTATACGCGTACACCCTTGCATGTGGTCATGGAACGGGTAACGCGGTTGGCCGCTGAATACCATACAGCCATTGACCGTACGGAATTGATTGGGTTAATGCCACAAGCAGTCCTGTTGCAAACGGCGGCCCATTTTTTAAAGTTACCGGATCTGACCAGTGAGCGAATTGTTGAACATGCCCTGCGCCAAGCGGCTAATCAGGCTGAATCATGATGTAATCATGCGGATAATTTCTCGAATCACTTTGACCGAAAAGTGAGCGATGTGCTAGAATCTGAACGACGCGCCAATCTAAAGATCTTTCATCATGGGTTTTAGGGTATTTGCATGCAGAACCAACCGGTTATTGGATCCCCACAGAGTCAGGCTAATCAGTGGAGTTTCACAAAACAACGCGGGGAAAACAGCAGTGGGCGCCGCAAAGAGCAACTCGATCTGGCGATTGTCATTCTCAGCTACAATACAGCGGCGCTCTTACGCGATTGTCTGCATTCGCTCTTCGCGAGCAAGGGCAACTTCCGCGGTCAGGTTTGTGTGGTCGACAACGCCAGCACCGATGGCAGCGCGGACTTGGTCCGCGCCGAATTTCCGAATGTCCATCTGATCGCCAATCAAACCAATCTCGGCTACAGCGCGGGCAACAATGTCGCGTTCCGTTGGTTTGGCTTTGGGGAGCCAACGACAAAACCCGCCAAACTGCCGCGCTATGCGCTTTTGCTCAACCCAGACACTGTCTTACCCCCCACTGCGCTTGCAGAGATGCTGGCGTTTATGGACGCTCATCCCGAAATTGGCGTGGCTGGCCCGCGCGTGCGTCGCCCCGATGGCACGCTGGATCGAGCCTGTCGACGCAGTTTTCCCACACCCGAAGTTAGCTTCTATCGGATGTTGGGGCTCAGCCGGCTCTTTCCGCATAGCAAGCGCTTCAATGCCTACAACCTGGAATTTTTGCCCGAAGATGCGGTCCATCCCGTCGATTCCGTGGTAGGCGCCTACATGCAAATTCGGTGCGAGGCGATCTTGCAGGCTGGCTTGCTGGATGAAAGTTTTTTTATGTATGGCGAGGATCTAGACTGGGCCAAGCGAATTAAAGATGCAAATTGGCAAGTGTGGTATAATGGGAAAGTCGAAATCACCCATGTAAAAGAGGCAGCCAGTCGTCAAAGCAGTAAAGCGCGCATCGATTTCTATGAAGCGATGTGGATTTTTTATCGCAAACATTATCGTCGCCAAACCCCTTGGCTGCTCGACAAGCTGATTATGTTGGCTGTCGTGGGCAAAGGCGGGTTGGATGTGATGCGCCATTTATGGCGCTTCTGCCGGCAGCGCTAGACATTTAATCAGCAACCCACCGTTTCCCAGTTAGGCGCCAATCAGGCCTGATTAGGACGTTCACAAGTTTGATGCAACAAAGTCTCTCGAAGGCGACCCCAAACGAAGAATATAGCACGCGCCGCGTCCAGCGCCCGGTGCTGATGAAGCGCGCCCAATTTCTCTTTGTGGTGGCGCTTGTGTTGATCGATCTTGGCTGTACCTGGCTGGCATTTTATCTGGCGCACGGCGTGCTGAAGCGCGACCCAACGCGGCTGGTTGGGCCCTTTCTCGATTATAACTTTTGGCAACCGACCGCTGTCAATGCACTTGTTTTGGTGACAATTTTCTTCACCCAGCGCATGTATCAACGCCGCCGGCCGATCAACTATTTGGATGAATTTTTCAAGCTAATCACGCTTAACTCGTTTGCTACGCTGCTGACGGTGGCGCTGCTGACGCTCATGTTGCCGAAGACCGACCCAGGGCGGCTCTTCTTTTTCTATGGCTGGATCTTCAACATCGGCCTCTTGACCGTTACGCACAGTTTGCACGCCCAAGTGCAATGGTGGGCGCAGGCCAGGGGTGTGGCCGATGACCACATTTTGATCATCGGCGCCGGCGAAATCGGGCGGATGTTGCTGCAAAAGGTGCTGCAAAACCCCAAGCTTGGCTATCAGGTTGTGGGGCTCGTCGACAATGGCAAGACCAGCGCCGGCGCCACCTTGTTGGGGTTGCCGATCCTAGGGACGCTTGTTGATATTCCCTGGATTATTGAAAAGTATGCGATCGACGAAGTGATTATCGGCTTGCCAGAAAGCAGCCACCAGGAACTTGTCGGCATTATCAGCTTGTGCGAGCGCGAAAAAGTCGGCATCCGTGTCTTTCCCGACGTTTTCCAAATTATGGCCAGCGAGGTGGGGATTGGGGATTTGGGTGGCTTGCCCCTATTGACCATTCGCGACGTGGCGCTGCAAGGTTGGAAGCTGACCCTCAAGCGGGGGATGGATATGGTGGTGAGTGGCATTGCTTTGGTGCTGGCCAGTCCATTTTTATTGCTGACTGCGTTGTTAATTAAACTAGACAGCCCAGGCTCAGTCTTTTACGTACAGGAGCGCATGGGATTGGATGCCCATCCTTTCAAAATTCTCAAGTTTCGCTCCATGCGCCAAGATGCCGAGATAGGCGGCCCAGGTTGGACAACCGAAAGTGACCCGCGGCGCACCAAACTCGGCAGCATTATGCGCCGTTTTAACATCGATGAATTGCCGCAATTGGTCAACGTTTTGATGGGCGACATGAGCCTCGTGGGGCCACGGCCAGAGCGACCGGTCTATGTGGAACAGTTCCGCCAGAGTATTCCGCGCTATATGGATCGTCATCGCGAGAAAGCGGGTATGACCGGCTGGGCGCAGGTGAATGGGCTGCGCGGCGATACATCAATCGTGGAACGGACCAAGTACGATCTATGGTATATCGAGAATTGGTCATTGGCGCTTGATATCACGATCATTCTACGCACTTTGATTCAATTGCTGCTTGGTACGAATCAAAATGCGTACTAGGCCAAAGTTGGCACGAAAAGCGGAGAAACTACCCCCTCCTAAGAGGATGAACTGATCCTTCGTCATCCCCGTGACGATTCCCTCCCTGTTTGGGGAGGGTTAGGGTGGGGTAAATCTTTCACCAACGCGCCAATCGTAAGCCAGAAAGCGGACATTTGCCCCACTTTACGGTTAAATTGACACAGATGTTCGCCAATGTTATGATGATACATGATTTTTCGTAAGGTCAGTGGGAATGTCAGATCAAAGATTAGCTATCAATATTGTTAAGGTAAACCAAACAGCTTCAATGGACGCAACAATGTCGATGGATGGGTTGGTAGAGCGACGGCGCCATTTGTTGCATATTGTGATCCAAGAATATATCGAAACAGCGCAACCGGTTGGCAGTAATAACATCGCCAAGCAGCATGACCTGGGCGTCAGCACCGCCACCATTCGCAACGATCTGGCGGCCTTAGAAAAAGAAGGCTTGCTCACCCACCCACATACCAGTGCCGGCCGTGTACCGACCGATGCTGGCTACCGCTATTTTGTCCGACATTTGTTGGGCAACGATGCAGAACTGCCTTCCGCCGAACGGCATGAAATTCGCGTCCAGTTTAAACAAGCGCGCAACGAGTTGGATCAATGGTTGCGGCTTAGTACAGCCACCCTGGCGCGGACATCTCAAAATGCAGCCTTAGCCACCGCGCCACGGGCCTCTAAAAGCTATTTTAAGCACATGGAATTGGTCGCGATTCATGACACCAAAGTGCTACTGGTGCTTGTCTTGCAAGACGGCACGGTCAAGCAACAATTGCTCGACCTTGACGAGCCGATGGAGCAGAATGAGCTAAGCCAAATCAGCAACGAGCTCAACGATCAGCTGGCGCGCGCCGATGTCAAAAGCATCGCCGCCAAATATCCATTGTTGGCACCCTTTAGTCGGCAAGTCGCCCTGTTGGTGGCCGAAACCATGGAGCGGCTGGATCATACGCTGAGCGGTCAAATTTATAGTGATGGCCTGGCGCAAGTTTTGCAGGCGCCCGAATTTGCCAAGAGTGATAATGTCCGCAAAATTGTTCAGGTATTTGAACAACCATCACTCTTAGAACAGATTTTTGGTGAATATACCGGTGAAAATGACATTCAAGTGGTGATTGCCGGCGAAGGTAGATTTGCTGAGCTCCAGAATATTAGCCTGGTGCTCGGCCGGTATGGTGTTGCCGATCACGCAACAGGTTTGCTGGGTGTCATTGGGCCATTACGCATGTCGTATGGACGCACGATTAGCGCAGTTCGCTTTGTTTCAGCCTTGATGAGCGAAATGATTGAAGATATTTATGGAGTTTAGGGATTTATGACAGAGAAAAACACGGTTATCACCCCAGAAGAACCAAACACCCAATTGCACAATGGCCAACAAGACTACGATGGTAAACAAGATAATGGCTCGGAAGCAAGTGCAGTGGGGGAAGAAACTATGACCAACGAGCCAAACAAAAGCCAGGATGAAGTCATCGAGCAATTGCAAGCCGAATTAGCGGCAGCGCAGGCTAAAACCGATGACTTGATGGATAAATTACAACGGACAGTGGCCGAAACGCAGAACAGCCGTCGGCGCCAGGAAAAGCAACTGAGCGAAGAACTCGACCGCGCGAGTGCGCGCATCATCCGACGTCTGCTGCCTGTGGTGGATGATTTTAGCCTAGCCTTCCAGAACGTTCCCAGTGACTTCGATAACAGCACCAATAATTGGGTGGAAGGATTCCGGCAGATTCAGAAAAAATTGGGGAATTTGTTGGAAGACGAAGGGGTTACGCAGATTGCGGCTGATGGCGAGTTTGATCCGAATCGCCACGAAGCCGTCACGAGCGAACCCCACGAGACAATTGCCAGCGGGCATATTATTGATACCTTGCGCACCGGCTATGAGCATAAAGGTCGCGTCTTACGGCCTTCATTGGTGCGGGTGGCGATCTAAACAACTGCGAGTATGTTCGACAACTTGTCGTATAAGCGCATGATAACGAACGAGGATGGAGCGACTCCGCTCCCTTGTTTACGGTAAATGGAAATCAAGATGACTGCGTTGCAAGCCACCAGTGGGAGCCTCGGCGCCAATCAACAAGTGGGCATTCGCCCTTTTGATATTGGCCGAGATCTGCGCCCGGTAGCAGAATTGATTGCAGATGCCTTTGCCCACGAATTGGACTCGCGTGGCAACGCAGCCCTGCGTGAAATGCGCATTATGAGCCACGTTGGTGGCTTTCTGAAGTTGCTCAACCGCAGCACGGGTGAATTTGATGATGTCTTCGGTGGCTTTGTCTGGGTAGAAGATGGCCGGGTCGTTGGCAATGTCACGGTGCAGCGCGCTGATAAAACGGGCAACCGGTGGCAGATTGCCAATGTAGCGGTGGCGCCGACCTATCGCGGGCGGGGGATTTCGCGGCGTTTGATGAATCGAGCGCTGGAGCATATCCACAGTTGCGGCGGTCAATGGGCGGTGCTGCAAGTTTATGCGCGCAACGCGGTCGCCCGGCATTTGTACAGTGAGTTAGGCTTTGAAGAAGTGGGTGGCAGTGTAGACTTACGGTTGGAAAAGACGCCTAAGCTTGAAGCGCCCCCACCCATTACAAACTTTTACACCTTTTCGACCAATCACTGGCAGCCGCTCTACGAATTGGCAAACAATCAACATAATGCCGCGGCCCAATGGTGGCGTGCGATCCGACGTAGCGATTTTCAAATTACCCTAGAACAGCAGATGAGTGAATGGATCTGGCATGCTACTGGCCGCAACAAGGTCTATCGCCGTTGCATTCAGACCACCCAACGTTTTGACGCCGCCCTAATTCTGACCGCCGCCCGCTGGCGCGGGGTGCACCAAATCCAATTATGGGTGCGCCCCGAAAAGTATGGACAACATGAATTAGAGCTGATGCAATGGGCTTTAGCCACATTACAAGATTATCCGCGTTGGCCGATTCAGGTGAATTTGAGCACCGATCATGTGGCGGCCTTAGAAGTAGCGCAACAGGTTGGTTTTCAATTGCAACAGACATTATTAACCATGCGGCGCAAGATATGAAAATTTTCGAGCAGGAGATTCGATGGGCAAACTGATTATACGCTTTGTGATCAATGCCGTGGCATTGTGGGTTGCCAGCCAAGTTGTGGCGGGGATCCACGTGGCCGACAATTTATCTGGCCTGCTCATTGCAGCCTTGATCTTTGGTGTTGTAAATGCCTTGATCAAACCAATTATCCAATTTTTCACCTGTCCATTTTACGTATTAACGCTTGGTCTATTTACATTTGTGGTCAATGCGCTGCTCTTGATGCTGACCAGCTATCTAAGCGGTAATCGCCTGGGGGTAGATGGCTTTTGGCCGGCGCTTCTAGGTGGCATTGTAATCAGCATCGTGAGTACATTGTTAAGCGTTTTTCTGAGTGATGAATAATATCGGTCAGGCGAGTAGACCACAGCGAGCAAAAAGATTAATGGCGAAAGATGTGGAGAGGATAGAGCAAAACAAACGATCAAAAATTTTTGCTTCAACTTAACTTCATCGCTTCATTAAACCTAGAGTAGGGTGTAGAAACACTATTGTGCACGGCTCTGTCGCAATTGTGCCTTCCGAAACAAGGAAGTCCAGACGATTGACCCAGTAGCAAGCAGAGCATAATCGTGGATCTATACCCTATTTTTCGGCAGAGCAGAATTCGCATGTGCGGTGATGACTGACACCCAATTTTTATTGAATAGGTTCTCATGAAGGCACGTTTTCTCCATCTAGCGGATTGCCATCTCGGCTACCGCCAATATAATAACATTGAACGCTACAATGATTTTGCCCGCGCCTTTCTTGCCATCATTGATGTGGCGATTGAGCAGAAGGTCGATTTCGTCATCTTGGCGGGCGATCTGTTTGAAAAACGCTCGATCGAAGCCCTTACCCTCAATCAAGCGATGATCGGTTTGGAACGCCTGAAAGCGGCCAATATTCCCTGTATTGCCGTGGAAGGTAACCATGAATTGTCCTATCACAATGAGATCATTGGCTGGATGCAATTTTTGGCCAATCGTCGTTTGTTGATGCTGCTCGATGCAACCTTTGAAGCAGGTGAAGCGCGTTTGACGCCTTATACAAATCGCAAGGGATCGTATGTAGAGCCTGTACCAGGCTTGCGCGTGCATGGCCTGCGCTATCTAGGCTCCAGTACAGCCGCGGCCATTGAAAGCTATGCAAAGGCGTTGGAAGCGCTACCGAAGGATGATATTCAGTACACGATCTTCGTCGCCCATGCCGGGGTCGAAGGTGTGATGAACGACCAGGCGGGTGGGTTGTCGCATCGGCAATGGGCCGTGTTGCATCCCTATGTCGACTATCTCGCATTGGGCCATATTCACAAGCCTTTTGAATTTGATCACTGGATCTATAACCCAGGCAGCCCCGAAACCTGTTCGCTCTTTGAGGCCACCTGGCCGCATCGTGGCTACTATCTGGTGGAAGTGGACACCGATCGGCCACGCGCCGAAGACGAACCCAAACATAATGCCCAGCTTCAGGCCAATCCACGCCGTGTTATTCACCGGCTTAGTATTAAGACCGATCTATTGGCTTTACCAAACGATCTATTAGCTTATACCAAGGATTATTTGCAACGCAAAGCGCGCGATCTGGGGGTCAATAAGCTGAGTGACGACCAACGGCCTGTGGTAGAACTGCAATTGACGGGCGTTCTGCCTTTTGATCGTAGCGCGCTCGATTTGGCCGCGCTCGAAGAGGTGGTACAAGCGACATTTGACCCATTGGTAGCCTTGGTCAGAAATTTAACCCACTCGGTTGATTTTGGCATGGAATTTAGCGAAGGTGTTAGCCGGCCAGAGTTAGAGCGGCGCGTATTAAGCGAATTGATGAGCAGGGATACGCGTTTCCAAGCGCAAAGTGAACAATGGGTTGAGCTTACCTTGGGCCTCAAGAAGTTAGCCTTAAGTAATGCCAGCCCAGAGGCCATTTTAGATGAACTGGCCGGGCAGATGGCTGGTCTGCAAACTCACAGCTGAAAGTGCGCTACGACACAGACAGATGAGACATAGTATGATAAGCTAGAAATGGGCTCAATCAAACAGGAGCATTTGCCCAAAATTGTAGCATTTCGTAACGACTTGCGGTCCTATCCGCGCCCAAAGGCGGTGTCTCACGTGTGCGGACGCCTGCCAGGCCCGATCTTCCAGAGTGGGAGAGGATCAGTCGTTACAAATTTCTCTCCCTTGCTTTTGTATTTTTACGATAAGATTCTCGCTCATTAGGTAGAAACCAACAACATCTTGGAATTGCTTGAGCGGAATTTATCGGGAAGTACTCCGCCCAGGTGGGCGGAGTACTTCCCGATAAAAGGACAAAAGCCTAATGTAATTTAGGACCAGTTACATGGTAAGATACCTGTATGCAAATTTTAGCGCTTGAATTAGAAAACACGAAGAGCTATGCGACCGCTCAGGTCGATTTTAGCGCGGGCGTGAACGCGATTGTCGGCCACAATGGCGCGGGCAAAAGCACTATTTTAGAGGCAATCGGCTTTGTCTTGTTCGACGCGATCGATTACAAGCAGACCGAATTTGTGCGCGATGGCTTCAAAAATGCCAGTATTACGGTCACGATTGCCAGCAGCCTGGATGAGCGCCGCTATCAGGTCATTCGTCGCTGCGGCAGCGTTAATCAGCATTATGTCTATGACCCGGATCTGCAAGTTAAGATCTGTGAAGGCAAGGCGGATGTGCTCACCTTTCTGCGCCGGAACATGGGGGTTGAACTAAACACCGATCTAGCCGGCCTGTTCAAAGATGCGGTCGGCGTCCCACAGGGCACCTTTACCGCGGTTTTTTTAGACGCACCGGCGCGACGCAAGCTCACGTTTGATCCTTTGCTCCAGGTAGAGGAATATAAGCAGGCAGTCGACAAGCTGCTTGAGCCGATGAAACTGTTGCAGAAGCGCCAACAAAATCTGGAACTTCAGATCACAAGCCTCACCACCCGTTTGGAGCGTTTACCCGCGCTGCAAGCCGCCATGCAGCAACGTAGCAGCGACATCGCCAACGCAACGATCCAGAGCAGCCAAACCGAAATCATGCTGCACACGGTGCAACAAGAACGGGCGAGTGCGGAAGCGATTCAACAAAAGGCGATCACGTTGCGCAATCGCCAGGCCCAGATTAAGCAACGGCAACAGAGCCAGGAAAACCAACTACACAGTGCAATAGTGGCACAACAACAGGCGACCACGGCGCGGGCAGCCGTCCAGGAAAATCTGGCCGGCCATGAAAGCTATCTGGCGGCGCAGACGCAACAAAAAGCCCTAGACATACAAGTGCAAAGTCGCCAACAGCTAGAGATCCAACGCACGCAACTCGATAAAACGTTCGCCGTAGCGCAGGCTGATCTAACATCGATCCAACGCGATCTAAACGAAGTAGCAACGGCCGAAAAGATCATGGTGGAATTGGCCCCGGATGTGCAAAATCAACTGCTCTTAGAGCGCGCCTTGGCCGTTGCCCAGCAGCAAAGCGGCCGCTTAGACGATGCCAAAGCCCAGTTTGCCAAACAGGAGCAAGATCTGCGCCGGTTGCAACAGCGTCTGAGCGCTTTGCACAGCCAATTAGAGCAGGCGACCCACCTGGAAACCGAACGTTTTGCTGGCGAAGCCCAGCTCGAGCAGATGCGCCAGACCTTTGATGAAACCAAAGAAGCGTTGGCCCGCTACAAAGTCGAAGGTGAGACGCTCAAACAACAGAGCAATGCGCTCGAAAATATTGCCACAGCGGTCTGCCCGATATGCGAACAACCGCTCACTGCGGAACATCGGGCGACGTTATTACAACGAAATCAAACGCGTTTGGACGCATTGCGCGCCGACTATAGCCAGGCCCAGCAGCAGTCTAAGACCATGGAAGCCGGTCAGAAGACGCTGCAAAGCCATGTGCAAAAATTACAACAAGAATTGCGGCGTTTACCACGCCTTGAAGAAGCGCAAACCTTGCAGCAAGAACTCGAAACGGGCCACACAGCCTTGCAAGCATTGCGCCAGCACATGGACCAACTGGTTGATGCCCCCCAACAAATGGCCCAATTGAGCGAACAATTGACCGCGCTCAACAATCCCAGCCAACGCAGTGCGATTGCGGCAGAGCGGGCCAAACAACGTCCTCAGCTAGAAAAAAGATTAGAACAGACCGAAGCCAAAATGGCCGAGACGCAAACAAAAATCACGGCCTTACAAGCGGCATTGCAGCGTTTTGCGACCCTAGACAAAGCGCTGGAAACAGTGGCCGCCGAGATCCAGCGTCATACCGTAGCCTATCAGACCGTGTTGATCAATCGGCAGATGGCTGACACATTGGAAACACGCACCGGTGAAGTTGAGCAATTGCGCCAGACCCTCAAAGTAACCGAGCAAGAGGGTGAACAAATTGGGATTGAACTGGCCACGACCGAAGACCAATTTGATGCGGCAGAGTTTCAACGCCTGCTGGACGAAGAACGCCAACTGCGCACCCAGGTTGGCGGTTTGCAAACAAAAATTACGATGCTGAAGCAAGAACAGCAGCGCGATCAGACTGAAGTAGAGACCCTAGAGGCGAAGCAGGGTGAATTGCTGGCGGCCCAGGCCCAAAAACAACAATGGATTGATCAGGAAAAGACCCTCGAATCTGTACGCAATTTTTTGAAACAGGCTGGCCCCTATATTACCAAAGCTTTGATTAAACAGATTAGCGACGGCGCGGCTCAGACTTTTAGCGAGATTATGCAAGATTATAGCCGCCATTTGACCTGGAACGAAGATTATGGAATTACACTAGAGGTAGAAGGCCGCGCTCGCCAATTTGCCCAGCTTTCGGGCGGCGAGCAGATGAGCGCCGCCTTGGCGGTACGGCTCACCTTGTTGCGCGAAATGAGCAGCATTGATGTCGCCTTTTTTGACGAACCAACCACGAATCTAGATGAAACACGGCGCAGTTTGCTGGCCCGTCAAATCTTGGAAGTCAAGGGTTTTCGCCAGCTTTTTGTCATCAGCCATGACGATTCATTTGAACAAGCAACGCAAAATCTAATTCGCATCGCGCGCGTAAACGGTGCCAGCACGATCATGCGGAGTTAGGCTGTACCAGAAATTTTCGGCGGTATTCAGGTCCAGACGCGGCCTATAATGAAATCAAATTGAGCAGCGAGGCTTCTAACCTTCCAGGAAGCGGGCAGGCCATCCAGGCTTAACGAGGCTACTGTGTGCTCGCTTCCTGGAAGGTGGATTTGCTTGAACGCCAGTTTTCAGTCTGACTTCAGTATAAATCCAGAAAACGGTTGGCCTTCCAGGCGCTTTTCTGCGTGACCTTTACAGATTGACGATAAACATGCCAGATAATTTTTTGTGCGGTTCTCGCTCAGTTGGCAAACACCTAGCAACGGATAGTAAAGTATGAATCAGGCAACACCACGGGTCTTGTATATAGCGGAAAGTCCTAACCGGCTAGCGCTTGTCGATTTTAATGTTGATGACAAGCACTATGATGTCGATACAGTTAAGAATAGCGCTGAAGCATTGGCAGCACTGAAGCAACAACATTATGATCTGATTGCAATCGATGCTAATTTGCCATTTTATAGTGGCCTACAAGTGTGGCAAGCGATGACTAGCCAAGGATCAGCAACCCCGATTAAAGTCGTTGCCGCGCAGCAGAGCGCCTCCTTTGCCGCCGAGCCTAGCATCAGCGCGGCAGGTGGCAAGGCGCATATCATTGACCCTGCAACAACGTGGATCCATGAGCAACGCAGCAACCATTTCCACTCGCTCACGACCGCGCCGACGCGGCCATTAGATGTGCATCAGTCCGTCTTGGAGCGTGCTCAAACGCTAGATGAGCTACGCCAGCACAATCGCAACCTGGAACTGCTCAATAAAGTCGCCCAATTGCTAACTTCTACGTTAGATATCGAAGAAGTGATCGAACAATTGGTGCGCACGATTACGGAACTAATTGACATTGAGGGTAGTTCAGTCTGGTTATTGGATGAAACGCAGAATAACGATCTCGTCTGTGCCGCGATCTTTTCCGAAGGCCAAAATATCACGCCCGAACACCTTAGCCTGCCGTCTGGTCAGGGCATTGCCGGTTGGGTCGTGCAACACGACCAGAGTGCGAATGTAGCGAATGTGGCTACCGACCCGCGTTTTTCATCCACCATCGACAAAAACACCGGCTTTAATACTCAATCATTGCTCGCCATTCCGCTGCGCACGCCCAATAAGGTGGTTGGTGTGCTCGAATTGGTCAACAAGCGCAAGGGCCAGTTTCAAGAAAGTGATCGCGCCCTGGCCGAAACCTTGGCCGCCTCCGCTGCCATTGCGATTGAGAACGCGCGCCTGATGCAAACCTTGCGCCAGAACAGTGAGGAGTTGCAAGCACGCAACGACGAATTGGATGCGTACGCCCACACGGTTGCGCATGATCTAAAAAATCCGCTGACCATGATCATCGGTTTCTCTGATCTGTTACGCGATAATTTTAATTCATTGCCACCCGAAAATCTCACGCTTTGTCTGGAAGCAATTATTGAACATGGCATGAAGATGAGTGCCATCATCGACACTTTGCTCAAACTAGCCGGCGTGCGCGGCGCCGAACAGGTCAAGCTCGATACAGTGGATATGGGCGACGTTTTGAAAGAGGCCATGAAACGGATCGAGCTAATGCTTAAGCAGCACAATGCGATTATTGTGGAGCCAGATGCCTGGCCACCCGCCCAAGGCTATGGCCCTTGGCTCGAGGAAGTTTGGTACAATTATTTAAGCAATGCCTTAAAATATGGTGGCATCCCACCTAAACTTGAGCTAGGCTATGATCAGCGCGAGCAAGATATGGTCCGGTTTTGGGTAAAAGACAACGGGCCGGGTATCCAATTAGAAAATCCAGATCAGTTGTTTGTGCCGGCGCTCGGGACAAACACAGAGCGCAAGCGAAATAGTCATGGCTTAGGTCTGTCGATTGTACAACGCATTGTGCGCCGCCTGGGTGGCAGCGTGGGCGTTGAAAGTAAACCAGGTGAAGGTAGCACCTTTTACTTCACCTTACCACGCTCTGTGAGCAAAAGCCAATAGGGTTGCCAGCCATAATACCAGGCCAATAGTCCAGCTAAATGCAAGCCGTGCCAACCATCTTGCCAGCCACGCAACGTCACAAAGCGCCGATAAAATTCACGTAAGGGTTGTAAAATAAAGTTATGCGGACGGGGACGAATGCCGCGTGCGGCTAAAATACGTGCCTCATAGGCTGCGTACGTGCGCTGTTTGCGATAAAATTGGTGCCAACTTGTGTAATTATAATGAATCAAGGGCTCAGCCAGATGCTCAACCGCACCCGCCACCACGGCAAATTCATGCACTTCTTGGGCCAACGAATAATGGGCCAACTGGCGTTTTAATAAACGCAATTGATAATCGGGGGAAAAACCACCACCGCGAGTTTCGTGCGCAACAATAAAGTTGCGTCGCGGAATCCAATAACCAGCGGGACGGTTAGACGGCGTCACAGGGTTGCCCTGCACTGTGGCCACAATTTCGCGCGCCAGGATTGGCGTCACCCGTTCGTCGGCGTCGATAAAGAGAATCCATTGCGCATCAATTGTATCCAATACAGCTTGGCGTTGCGCAGCAAAGTTATCAAATGGTCGCTGCACCACCAACGCACCAGCCTTTTGCGCACACGCACAGGTATCATCGGTGCTGCCGCCATCCCACACGACTACCGCGTCCACGCAATCGCGCAGACTGGCGACGCAAGCGGCAATATTGTGCGCTTCATTTTTGGTCAAAATTACCGCAGCAAGGGTTAACAAAGGTAAGATTCCTTATAGAGATCGCCATAGACCTCGCATCAATCATTTTTTCGTAGGTGCGGTTAGAAACCGCACTTGGCTGGTTTACACAAGTTGTGCGGTTAAAAACCGCACCTACGATTGTGTGGCCTTTATTTGGTTTGTCTATTAGGACGGTGATCGGCGAACAAATAAATTTGTTCACAGTTGCGCCACCTTGGCATAGGCCGCCAACTCAGCCTGCAACGCTTCGCCGGTTATCTCGCCCTGAGCAAAACGACGCTGGGCGCGCCATTTTCGCTGGTGGAGGCCCAGCCACGCCAATAAGCGCACCAACGCCAGATGACCAGGGAAATAATACGCTTGGTGCTTGGCATAAAACCGAAACCGGCTGCGCCACAACCGTTCATAGGCAATCCAGCGCACCTGGCGCGAACTCTGGCCTTCATAATGGATCACATGCGCAGTCGGCACGGCGTAAATGGACCAATGAGCCGCTTTCAGGCGCAAACACCAATCCATCTCTTCACAGTACATAAAAAACTCATGGTCCAGTCCGCCTACTTGTTGGATGGCAGCACTGCGCACCATCAACGCCGCACCCAGCACAAAATCGACCGGAAAAGGCGCGCTCCCCTGCCAAAGCTGGGCCGGATAGCGCCCGTTGAAACGGCTATTATGCAAGCGCTGGACACCGGGCAGACCGGTCAGTGGGAAAAAATCAAGCGCGACCTGGAAGAGTGAGGGAAAACTAAACGCGCCGTGCTGGAATTGCCCTTGTCCATAACGCAAATTGGCGCCACAGGCCCCCATCGCCGGATGATCGCGCAAACAGGCGGCCATTTGTCGTAGCGCATCCGCGACAATTTCGGTGTCGGCGTTGAGCAACAACACAAAATCGGGAAACTGATGCAAGGGCAGCAAGGCGGACGGGGAAAGCGGATCAGCAATGTTAAACCCAAGCAATTTGAGGGCGAGATTGTTGCCGCCGGTGTAGCCAAGATTATCGGGCGAAGCCACCAAATGAATTTGAGGAAATTCAGCGGCCACCATCTCCACGCTGTCATCTTGGCTGGCATTATCCACAACGATCACATCCACCGCTAGCTGATCAGCGCTGAGGGCGACAGAATCCAAGACACTGTGCAAACAATTACGCAGCAAATCGCGCGTGTTATAGCTGACAACAATGACGGCAAGCTGCATAAGTTCTATTGTCCACTTTTAACTGTTTGCGTCGTTGGCACCCCGACTTGCACCGTAATCCGGTCAATGTCGTTATTCGGGATATCGACTGATTGATGGATCAAACCGCCCCACCAAATTGCTGTACCCACCGGCGGCACTTCGTTGATGACAATACAACCTGCCACCTGGCCCGACTTGCCCGGCATCAAATACCACTGATCGTGGCCTTTCACCATACGCTTTTCCAGATCTGCTTGGCGCCCTACGGCCCAGCGAAAGGGAAAATCAACTCCAGTCGTGTCAAAATTGATGCCAAAGCGCCAGACACCAGCCTGTTGCAACCACGCATCCTCATGTTGGTTGATCGCGAGTGTATTTGAATTCTCGGCAAATTTATAGGCCTGCCCCGGCCAAGGCCCCGAAGTACGAATTGGCACCGTGCCCTCGTTGGTGACCGTGGTCGTAAAACAGAGTTTGCCGTCCAATGGCACCAAGACAATCCGATTCATCTCGCCCTGCCAATCAATCTCGCTGCCGGCCACGTCGGCGCGCGGAATGCCGCCTTCGGTAATTGTCAGGGCACGGGTAATGCGGACGGTGTTGCCGGCATCATCATTCACCTGGCCAATCAAGCTATATTTACCATCGGGCGGCGGCTCGGCATTCAGATCGACGCCACCATCATAGTCATAGACATGATAGCCACGTTCACCTTGTTTGGCCACACCCGGCTTTTCAGAAATAATAAAATGCACATCCGGCTGGGCTGGATCGACCAGATAGACCACCGGCGGCGTGGTTACATCTTTATTTAGGTAATAACTAATGCTGACACGGTCGTCAATTGCGTCCTGGTTAGGCGTAAAAATCTGGGGGACAACCGCAAAATTATGCAGCTCTGGCATTTCAGTATCCGCATCTTGCAACGTGATCGAGCCGCTGACGGTCGCCACTTTACCATTTTCTTCGGTGGCTTCAACGGTCCAGCGATATTGACCATCTGGCAACACTTGGCTCAGGATCTCCTCGGGGCCGTAGGTAGTTTCTACCGTTCTCGCCTCATCCACGACGCCGCCCCATTGCACCCGGTAATCGCCGGCAGAGCGCAGGCGGTCACGGCGAAAATAGAAACGCTCCCCCTTGGCATTGTCAAAATAGATGCTGACATTGGCCGTGCGCCGCAAACTGTACATAATGTCAGTCACATCCTGGTTGCCGTCGGCGTTGGGCGTAATATGGCCTGGTTCAACGTTGGCATTATAGAGCAGCGGCCCAGTCGCAAAGTCAAGCTGGCCGCAGCCGCCTAACACAAACAAGAGCGCCATCAGGGCGAGCGCATGGCTGATTTTCCGGTGTAAAGCTTGTCTGTTCATGGCGAAGGAGTGTAACAGATTGCAGCAAAAATGCCAAAGATCAGGGTTGCGAGACCGAGTGCATCGCACACCATAGGCATCGCTTCGTTTTCTAAAATAATTTACGGTGCGCAACGCACTCGGTGGTTATTTTAATCCTGACGCACCGTAAGCGGCGCCAATTCGATAAAATCATCACCATTGCTAGTACTTAGTTTGGTCAACCGCCCAGACGTGACCGTATAAACGCTCAGGCGCAATTGATAAGTGCCGTCCACCACTTGGTCGCCTAGCCAGCTTGCCGCGGGAATTCTGCCCATCACCAGTTCGCCGACTGGCCAGCGGGCCACCGGATATGCATAACCCGCCGGCCGTTGATCACGCAGAGTAGCGACAAATGTACCATTAGTCGTCGAGATTTGACCGGTGATCTGGATATCAGCAGATAACGTTTGGCTTGCGGCGGGGCGTTCCCAAAAAAGTAACAGATCACCATTGTCCAGCACTGTATAGCCATGTAAAAGCAGTTGGTCGCCAAAGTTGACGTTAGTCGCCGTGCCAATCGGCGGGGCATCGGCAATGTGCTTCGGTTTTATGTTGGCAAAGCGACGCACATTCAACTTCCAGAAAAGCGACGGTTGGCCTTTTTCGCGCCCAGCCAATTCCAGTTGAACCGGCACAACGCCGGTCGGATCGACCACATCATTCTGCCATTCGACGATCCAGGTGCCAGTTTTTCCAGTCGCGTTGGCAAAAGCCGCCCGCAATGGCGCCGCCGTATTGGCAAAAGTCAGCACGGCATTCACGTCCAATACGTCAATATCGGGCAGCCGCACGGCTGGCAAGTCTGGGGCATAATAATGCCACACCGGCCAAGCATGCCCGCTCACCAAAACGACGGTCTCATTCGGCTGGATGCGCGTGTGCAAAAAGGCCACCACATCACGCCATTCATCCTTGGTAAAGGCGGGATTAACAAACCAGTTGTGGTCGGCGTAAAGAAAGGTAGTCAGTATGAAAATAATACTCAAACTGGAGATTGGAGAATAGAGATTGGAGATTGGAGATTTGTGTAGGTAATCTCCAATCTCTATTCTCCAATCTCTACTCTCCAATCTCTTTGAAAAACCCACCGCCCACACCAAAATCAGCCCCGGCAGCGCGATCATCACATAGCGAGCGTTAAATTTGGGGGCGAATGAGGCCAGCACAAGAACGGCAACGATGGGCAGAATTAGCCAAGGCAGCGCATAGGATAGGGTGCGAGACGCCTGCTCGCGGCGTGCTTGCCAGATCAGCGAGAGCAACGCCAGCAGGGTCACAAACCCATAGGGAATCAGCAGCGGAATGGCCTGCGTCTCCTGGACGGTTTGGCCGCTGGTAAAGCTGATGGCGACACTGCGCAGGGCTTCCCATAGCTTTAATTGTCCTTGCCAATAGCTGGCATCTACGGCCAGACGCGTAAAGAGCGC
>JBBQBY010000038.1:0-23228 GCA_038318235.1 Caldilineales bacterium | reverse complement strand
TGAATCAAAGAAAACATAACAGGAATTTTCATGCTACTCATTCACAACAAAAATGATCCACATAGCCTTTACAGCCATTACTTGGCCGAGATTTTACGCCTAGAAGGTTTTGCCGATTTCACCGAACTCAACCTGGCCGAGATTCAGGCGGCGACGCTCGCGCAACAGGATTTGGTGATTCTGCCCCGCCTGAGCGCGACGCAGGCCGAGGCGGAACTGCTTTATAATTACGTCGCCCAAGGCGGCCATCTGTTGGCATTTTTGCCTGACGCGCGCTTTGCCCGTCGTTTTGGGTTGACCTCGAATTGGCAGGGCATTGACCGTGGTTGGCTACACATAAACGCTGAAAATCCAGCTTTACAAGGACTATGTTCCGAGCCGGTGCAGATCATTGTGCCAGCTGTTAGTTGGTCGCTCGCCGCCGATGCAGCGGTGACAGCGTTGGCTCAAATTCGTCCCGGCAAAAGTGAGACGTTCGACGATGGGCAACCGGGCATCGTCTTGAGTAAAGTTGGCAGCGGCGCAGCGATCTTCTTCGCCTACGATCTGCCGCACGCGATTGCTCGTCTGCGCCAAGGCAACCCCGAACATGCTGACCTTTCCTATGCCGGGCTGGATGGCATCTATCGGCCGAGCGAACTCTTTGTCGGGCAATTGGATGTGGAGCAGATGTTGCTGCCCCAGGCCGATTTGCAGACGGCCTTGCTGGCACGCCTGATCGAAACACTCGCGCCGCGGCCCCGGCTCTGGTATTACCCGGCGGCTGACCAACACAGCGTGGTGATCATGACGAGTGACGACGATTGGTCGACGGTGGAGCAGTTCGAGGCGCTCTTGGCTGGCTTACGCAAACGCCAGGCGCATGCCACCTTTTACGTCGTGCCCGAAACGAAGATCAACCAAACCTTAATGGACAAATGGGCGGCGGAAGGTCATACGTTCTCGGTTCACCCGGCTTTGGACGCGGATATGCACGCTGAACTGGCCACGCAAGATCCACAAAGTAAGTTGGTGGCCGACATGCTGCAAGCCAATGTAGCGCGCCATATCCACGATTATGGCCATACGCCGCAGACGATTCGCCAACATGCGGTGCGCTGGTTGGGGTATGTTGATGCGGCGCGCCTTTTGGCCGACTTGGGCATTGAGATGGAGTTGAATTATATCAGCGTCCACCCTTTCTCACTCGGTTACATGGCAGGGTCGGGCAGGCCGTTGCGTTTTGTGGATACGGATGGCACGCTGATCGATTGTTATCAACAGCCCACGTTGTGGACCGAGGAAGTGTTGATTCACCCTGGGTTTGTCTTTAGTTTTAAGTGGACAGTGGAGCGCGCGCTGGCCGAGACGGACAAAATTATCCAGCGCGCCGTGCGCGAATTTTATACACCAATTATTTTCAATTCGCACCCGGTCAGCTTCGCCACCTATTCCAGTCCCCTGATCGAGGGTTGCTGGGATACGGCGCTGGCCGAAGGGATGAAGATTGTTTCCGCCGATCAATGGTTGGCCTGGACCAAAGTGCGCAACAGTGTCAGTCTTGAGCAGGACGCGCAAGGCTGCACCGTCTATACACCGCAAGCTGTCACTTCGCTGACCCTTTTGCTGCCCAATCAAATAGCCCCACAAGCTGAAAATGCGACCGTGAGTCGCCAGCAATTATGGGGCCAAGAATACATGGTGATAACGCTCAACAACCTGGCAGCAGGTGAGCGGCGCAGAATCGTTTTTGCATACCCATGAGCCATGTACGATTTTTGATTTGCGAGGGTGCTTCGTTGACGAACCAACCTCGTAAATCAAAAATCGTACATCCTTTCTTCTATTTCCCCCATTCCATCGGCCAGGGTGCCGGGAAATCGGATGTGACATCCACCGGTTTGCCCTGTTTGTACGACTCCACAATCGCACAGCAGATTTCCACGACATGCGCGGCCTGCGCGCCGGTGGCGCGTTGCGGGCGCCCTTCGGCGATCGCATCGGCGATTTCGGCTACGGATCGGCCCCATTCAATGCCCTGGAATGGCTCACGGACATAGGGCACGGGCGCGTAGGTTTTGCCAAACTCGGCAAATTCGACTGGCGCGTGGAAATCCTGGAAGCTGCCAATCCAGATTGAGCCCAGATCGCCGTGGAATTCCAAACCCTTCTGTTTGCTATGATGGCCTACATAGAAGTTTGTGGTCAGTCGCACGACGGTGCCATTGGCCAGCTCGACCGCCGCCACCACCCAATCGGGTGTTTCAATGTGAAATTTGACGCCTTCTTTCGTCACCCGATCGGGGTATAGCACTTTGCCAAAGGCGGTCACCCGGCGCGCCGGGCCCAGGAAGGTGGTTACCAGCGTGAGTGGGTAGACGCCCACGTCAAAGAGTGCCCCGACATCATAAAATGGCCCTGGATTGGGGTGCCACGCTTCGATCCGCCCCCAGTTCACTTCGGCATGCACCACGCGCACTTGCCCCGCTTGCCCATCGCGAATCGCTTTCCAGACCGTTTGCTGCGCTTCCCCCATATAGGTGATCGGCGAACAACTCAGGCGTAAGCCTTTTTCCTCGGCCAACGCCACCAACTTTTGCGCATCTGTAACCGACATCGCCAGTGGTTTCTCGCTGTGAACATGCTTGCCCGCGTTAAGACACTGGGTGATCACGGCTGGATGGGCATGGTGGATGGTTAAGTTAACGATCAAATCGATGGCGGGATCAGCGAGCATATCTTCGAGGGTTGCATAGACCTGGCCGCCATATAGATCAACCAAAGCCTGAGCACGATCGAGCATGACATCGGTCGCGCCCATAAATTCTAATTGTGGAAAGGGTTTAATCGTTTTTGCGTACGGGCCGGCAATATTGCCGCAGCCCACAATGCCAACGCGCAATTTTTGTGTCGTCATCAGATTCTCCCAAATGAGGATGGTGAAGAAATTTTATAAAATTTTTTCTAGGTTTCGCACCTACTGACTGGGATAATGAGGCGCTAACCGGAACAATACCACTGATAACTGGTAACGTCAACCAAATTCTGTGGCTTGGCGCTAGAGTCTAATCTTCCAGGAAGCGGGCAGGCGCACCCGCTGGTTAGCGGACTAGGCTTTGCCCGCTTCCTGGAAGATTGTTAGTTCCCCCCTGAATCCCAGAGACAAGATCGGTTACTCATTTAAAGATATATCGAAGATTATATCTGAATTTATATATCAAGATCATTGATCCGGTTGGGCGGTTGGATTAAGGTGAAAGCAAGGAGGATTGATTATGACACAATCTACAAATGAACAAGTAAAGACTACAAATGAACAAGTAAAGAAAAGCTAGCTCTTCTTCGCCATCTGTGCGTATGTAGGTCTTAATTTCTATAGATAACAATTTATATCTACTTTGTGTATCTCAGATCTATTGTGAATTGTAGTTAGATATAGCATAGTACAAACAAATCAACGTAGGCTACAGTCCGTCATTAACTTCGTATGACCTACGCTATCAGTTTTGTCAATGTCGGTCGATTCACCGCGCGCTGATCGCGAGCATGCGAAGTTGGTGACGGCTGTTTCAATTTAGTCTTACAACATCATTCTGTAGGTGCAGATCAATAATCGACTATGAATAAGCAATCTAGCGTAAGTCCTGTTTTTAACGACAGGCCAATCCTTGACGAAAAATCTGCGGCGACCCTTGTTGCGGTAAATAATAGTGCAGAAACCAATGCTGGCAACGGGAGGCGCTCGATCGAATGGACGGCGCGGCAGATTGCACTGGCAACGTTAACGGCCCTAGGTGTTGTCTTTGTCTTTTTATTACTCTACCGATTTTATATGGTGGTCTTTATCTTTTTTGTGGCGGTCACGCTGCAAATTGGCCTAAGACCGGCCATTGCCTGGTTGGAAAAACGCGGCATTCGGCGCGAGTTGGCCATGATTTTGGTCTTTGCCGTCTTGACTGGCATCGTCGCGGGATTTATCTGGTTGGCCGCGCCCGTATTGATCGACCAGGCTAGCACGGTGATTGCTCAACTGCCCAGCTACTATACAAAATTACACGCGTATTTAATGAATACGCGCAGTGAGATGCTCCACACGTTAGGCGCTGCGTTGCCGACCCAACTCTCGCTTTCGAGCGTGGCCAATGCTTCGAGCACCAGTACAGTAGAAGCAGATGCCGTTGATAGGCTTACCCCCGCTTGGCAATTTATGAAGTCGCTCAGCTATGGTATTTTCGTTACCATTATCATTTTAATGCTGGCATTTTATTGGACATCGGAAGGCGATTTGATCACGCGCCGGGCGATCTTGCTGGCGCCCCAGAACCGCCGCGATGAATTGCGCGAATTATTGGCCGAGATTGAGACGAAAGTCGGCGCTTATTTTCGGGGTGAAGCAATTTTATGCGCAATTATTGCGATCGCCGCGATCATCGCCTTCTTCGCGATTGGCGTGCCCTATGCCTTTGGCTTGGGTTTGTTGATGGGTCTCTGTGAAGCAATTCCCACATTCGGCCCCAGCATTGGCGCGATTCCTGTGCTTCTGGTCACGCTAAGCGTCGATCCGGCGAAGGCGATCTGGGCGCTGGGTGCGATTGCCACCATTCAATTTCTGGAAAGTCACTTTATTGTACCGCGGGTCATGGATCGCTCTGTCGGGGTCAATGCCGTGGTGACATTATTGGCGATTGCTGGTTTTGGCTTGCTTTTTGGGGTGGGCGGCGCAATTTTGGCGATTCCGTTGGCGGCGATTTTGCAAATTTTGTTTAATCGCCTGGTCCTGAACGAACCACTTTCAGAAGAAGCGCCGACACCGACCATTGTGGCGGACATGCTTGATCGAAATCGGTTTAGTGTGCTGCGCTTAGAGGCGCAAGATCTGATCAATGATGTGCGCAAACAGGTGCGTCACGAAGAAGAGGCAATGCCCGATCCAGACGCAGAACGGGCGGAAGATTTACTCGAAGCCCTTGTGCTCGATCTAGACAGCCTGCTCACGCAGAAGGAAAATGCGGTAGAAGCAGCCAAACAACCGGCCAATCAGGCAGGCATCTTGCACCAAGTGGAGGGAAGTCTATGAAACGTGTCGCCTCAATTGTCGCCATCATTTTAGGCACTATTACTCTGCTTGTTGTCGCTTGGCAACTGCATCGGATTGTGTTGCTTTTTATCATTTCGCTGACGATTGGCGCCGTGGCGCGTGCGCCCATCGAATTTCTGATGAAAAGACGCATACCACGCGCCTTTGCCACCGCGATTGTCTATGCGATTGGAGTTCTTAGCTTGATTGGTCTGTTCTATGCCCTCAGCCTGCCACTGGCAAGTGAGTTGCAACAAATGGCCAAAGATATGGCCAGAGTCTATAGCAGTCTTGAACGCAGATGGCAAGCAGGCCAAGGGTTCGGCGCATTTCTAACCAACCGTTTACCTTCTGCGGATCAATTTGCAGCCTTTATTGGCGGCAGTAGCGCTGGCACCAGTCTTGCGACGACAGCCATCGAGTTTACGACTAATTTGGTGGAAAACGTGAGCGAATTGTTAATCTCGATCATTCTTAGCATGTATTGGGCGACAGACGAAATTCGCTTTGAGCGATTATGGTTGTCGTTATTGCCTGGGGAGCAGCGGGCGCGCGCCCGCAAGGTGTGGCGATCACTGGAATCTGGGGTGGGTTCTTATATTCGGAGCGAATTAATTCAAAGTTTGCTGGCGGGCGTCTTGCTTACCCTGGGTTTTCGGCTGATGGGTCTCCATTATCCTTTTCTCTGGGCCTTATTTGTGGCGCTGGCCTGGTTTATGCCGCTGGTCGGCGGGCTGATCGCCGTGATCCCCCTTTGGCTAGTCAGTTCGATTAATGTGGGGCCGTTGCTGGCGACGGTGGCTGTACTCTATACTGTTGTCGTTTTGGTCATCATGGAGTTTTTTGTAGAAAAACGCCTCTATACGCGCGATCGATATGCCAAGGTATTGGTGCTGATGGTGATGGTCGCCTTGGTGGATGCGTTTGGCCTGATTGGCCTGTTGGTGGCGCCGATTGTGGCAACTGCGATTCAGATTGGTCTGAATGGATTGCTAGCCTCACCGACACCCACACGCATTGAGCTGACGCCAGCCACGGCGGCGGCCGATATCTCAGTTTTGCGGAAAAGGTTAGACGAAGTACAGGCGTTGATTCAGGGGCTCGAGGCGCCTTCTTCGTTGCGCATGACGAATATGGCGGAACGATTGGATAACTTGTTGGAAAAAACAGAAAAGATATGAGACCATTTGGCGAAAGTATGCTATGCTGATCGGGGCCAGCAAGCGATCAGGCCTTTTATACACTTTCGCCGAATGTGCAAATATAAAGTGAGCTTGGTATGCGGGTGACAGAAATGTTTCGGGAAGAGAGGGTAGTCGCTTGGCGTTTGCTACGGACGACTTTCGAAGAGTGGAATGCCGACAACGCGACCCGGCTTGCTGCCGCTCTAGCCTATTACACCCTCTTTTCGATCGCCCCCGTGCTGATCATTGCCACGGCGATTGCCGGGCTTGTCCTGGGCCGTGAATCAGTACAGGGTCAACTTGTCCACCAGATTGAAAACTATGTCAATGACCCAAAGACAGCAGAGTTGGTGCAGACCATGCTCAAGAATGCCAGTGCACCGAAAGCCAACATTTTTGCGACCGTGGTCGGTGTTATTGTGTTATTGTATGGTGCGACCAATGTCTTTAGTGAGTTAAAAAGTTCGCTCAACCTGATCTGGGATGTACCACTTGAGCCCACCCGGGGTCTGCGTGATATTGTGGTCAACCGTATTCTAGCCTTGGTGACCGTGATGATCGGAGGCTTTCTACTCTTGCTATCGCTTGTGGTCAGCACTGTGATCGCCGCCGGGCAAGAATGGGTCAATTTCTATTGGCCGGGTATGGGTCCGCTGACCCAGGTGACAAATTTCCTCTTCTTCTTTTTCGTCACCCTCTTTGTCTTTGCCCTGATCTATAAGTTTTTACCCGATATCAAAATTGTCTGGCGCGACGTCTGGATTGGCGCGGTAGCGACGACACTGCTCTTTTCGATTGGCCGCTTTTTGATCAGTCTCTATCTCAGCCACAGCACAATCCAGTCTACTTATGGCGCAGCCGGTTCACTGGCGGCGCTCTTGCTCTGGATCTATTACTCAGCGCAAATCTTCTTTTTAGGCGCCGAGTTCACGCAGGTATATGGCCGCACCAAAGGTTCGCGCCAGCGGGAAGAGGCTCTGCTAGAAGAGGATCCCCCTGTGCCAGCCAATATAGAGGATGAAAATTTAGGAGATGCAAACAGCGAGGAAGAAGGGACCGGGGACAATGCCATCCCGCGAGCAACAACACTGCCTATTCCCCCAACACAATTAGTCAAAAAACCCAAAGCTAGACAACGACCTAACTTGACCCGCCCTTTGGTTGATCTGGTAACCGCGGTCGGGATTATCGGGGTGCTTTCCGTGATTAATCTGGTCCGTTCGCCTTTTCGCAAATAGCAATTTGGCTTGTAACGTACCATCCTCGACAACATAGATATGGGTCAACCGGATGTCAGGAGGTTGACCAGCTTCCAGGAAGATTTTGGCGAGGTTACTCCTGAGATCCAGTTGAGCCATAGAAATTATTCGGAATCAATAACCACAGGAATTATGGATACAGAACTAGATATATTGTTTTCTAAAGCTGGAGACATGATCCAAATTAATACAAGTGAGTAGATTTTTCCTTCAATTGCTCCATACTTTATGTAACTCTATCTGTACCTCCTGGCTGTACCCCGCTGCATAGTCAAATAGCCATCATTCTGGTATGCTAGACAATATTCCATTACCCTCGTTAAAGCATAAACAAGGTTAGACCATTCGTTTAAGTTGTAGAATTGTTAAACTAACAGACGAGGATAACAGAATGAGTAGGCGTATTTCTAACAAAAGAAAAGAGGAAAAATACTTATGACGAACACCAATCAGAAGATGGACACAGTGGACGAGCGCAAAGATACAATCCAGCACTATGTAGGCGATATGATCACGGCCGAAAAACATATTCATGAAGCAGTCAAACGCCAGGTGGATGATGAGAGCGTAAAGCAGCAGCCGGAAGCGAGTGCAGTCATCAACAAAATCTCGATGGTCTTGCAAAGTCACATTAACCAGCTAGAACATCATAATGAGCAGCTTGGCGCCAGCAGTGCAGGCCTGAAAGACGCAGTCGCTTCAACGCTCGGTGTGATGGCCGGTTTGTATGACAAGGTGCGCACTAAGCAGACTTCGCGTATGCTGCGCGATGACTACACTGCCCTCAGTCTGGCCGCCATTAGTTATACGATGTTGCATACCACAGCTCTAGCCTTGAATTATCCCACAACAGCTGATGTGGCGCTACGCAATCTCAAGGATATTACGCCGCTTATCACTCAAATTAGCCAGGTCATTCCCCAAGTTGTCACCCGTGAGTTGAGCGAAGATCATCCCAGCGTAAGCGCGACCAGCGGCCAAGAAGCCACGCACAATACCCAAGAAGCGTGGAGCGCTGATCACACCAAGCAGCGGACGGTTGGCCAAGGGTAGAGGTAGATTGCATCAAAATTAGCACAAGGCATTGATCATCAACCTGCGCAATCAATAAACCTGGTCGTATCCCTATCTAGGTTCATTGATTGCGCAGACGCATGCTAACAGTCTAATTAGGTTTGAACCCTATTTGATCTGTCACAATTTTGTCAGATAAGGGGTGAATTAGTTTAAACGAATAGAGCGTGAGTAGGTGTAATGCGCGCTGTCCTTATCCTACAGATGAGAGCACAAAATAGGGAGAAACCATGATGCCGTCAGGCGGATTACACGTCCTCATCATTGATGACGTTGCTGAGGACCGCACATGGCTTGCGCACAGCTTGCGCCAAACTTTGGCACCCCCGCTCTTCTTCTCGGAAGCCGCCACCGGCGGAGCAGGGATCCAACATTATCAGCATGCAACAACTCAGCCGCCACCCGATGGCCGCTGTACACACACAACCGTCACTAGCCGCGCCCGACATCATTTTGCTCAGTCGCCATCTGCCCGATCTCACTTACCTTGAAGTTTTGCAGCAATTGCAAGGGGCCAGCCGGTTCTTTGCCAGTGCCAGTATTCATTTTAAGCAGGGGGCTGGACGACGAGCTAACGCAACAAGCCCGCGCAGCTGGTGCGCAGGATATCATTGATAAGCTACAGATCACACCCGAACATTTATGGCGCAGTGTACGTTCTGTGCTTGCACAGTTGGGACTGCCCCCCCTCAATGGCAGACAAAGCAGGATGAATTGAATGACGCCGATCAGCCGACAAGTGAGGACAAGCCAGCCCAGCAAGGATTAGCAATCAATGAGGTACACTTTCACCAACTGGCTGATGCCATGCCCCAGATCGTTTGGAGCACGGATGCGACTGGTCAGCTGAATTATGCGAACCAACGTTGGCTCGCATATTCAGGCATGACACTAGCCGCAACACTCCAGCGCGGGTTGTGGCCGGCGATCCATCCCGACGATCTAGCCGACAACTATGCCGTATGGTTAGATTCAATCCAGACCGGTGAGCGCTACGAGAGCGAGCTTCGTCTGCGCCGTGCTGATGGCGTCTATTTTTGGCACCTGGAACGTGGGGTACCCATTCATGATCCGCAGGGCAAGCTGATCCAATGGTTTGGCACTTCCACCGATATCGACGCCCGTAAACGCGCCGAACTCAACGAAAAATTTCTGGTTACTGTCGGTGATCAGATCCGCGCGCTAACGGATCCGCCCGCGCTGATTGCGCTGCTCGTCAGCGCGTTGCGCGTGCAGCTACAGGTTGAATGCTGCGTTTTCTATACGGTGAACCAGGGCGCCCCGACTACTCACCCGCTTGGTTGGCAGCAGATTCTGCCCAGCGAGCTAGAGTCCGATCGAGTAGCGGGCTTGGTGACACCGGCCATGCTTGCCGAAGTCCAGGCTGGGCGCACTTTTTTTGTCAATCACACAATCACTAATCCCCGTACCGCGTCGCCCGATCCAGCAAGCGCTGCGCCGTTTCAGATTCAAAATTTAGTCGCCGCGCCCTGTATGCACGAAGGCCACCTGGCCGCCATCCTGATCGTGACCGATGCCAAGCCGCGCAGTTGGCGTAACGACGAGATGGCCCTGCTGGCAGCGGTAGCCACGCGTTTTTGGCCCGCCATCGAAAGCGCACACGCCGCCCAGCTGTTGCAGGCCAATGAGGAGCGGCTACGCTTGGCGCTAGAAGCGGGCGGGATGGGCACCTGGCATTGGGATATTGCGGCAAACCAGATCACCTGGGATGCGCGCGAATACGAATTACTGGGGCTTGATCCGCAGACAACGATTTTGAAAACTGATACATTCTTAACCTATATCCACCCCGAGGACCAAGCCGAGCATATGCGTCAGACCAACATTTTGTTGGCACAAGGCAACGCCTATCAAGCGACCTTGCGCATTATACGCCCAGATGGGGAAGTGCGCTGGCTGGGCGGGCATGGCACGGTCATCCGGGACGATCAAGGCCAGCCAACGCGCATCATTGGCGTCAACTATGACATCACGGCCCATAAACAGCAGGAGCTCGAACTAAAGGCGCTCAATGAGACATTGGAACAGCGCGTCGCAGAACGGACCGACGAGTTGCTGCACCGCAACCAAGAGCTTGATCAATTTGCCTACATGGCATCCCACGATCTCAAAGCGCCGCTGCGTGCGCTTGACAATTTGGCTGGCTGGATTGGGGACGATGCGGCCAGCGGGCTGTCGCCTGTAGCGCAGGCATACTTGACCAAACTGCGCAGCCGGATCAAACGAATGCAAAAATTGCTTGATGATCTGCTGACCTACTCACACGCAGGCTACCAAGCGGGGAAACTAGAAGCAGTGGATACGGCCGCGCTCATCACCGATCTGATCCGCTTGCTGCCCATCCCCGCCGACTTTAGGATTACGATGGAAGAGGAGATGCCTGTATTGCTCACCCAACGCGTGCCGTTGGAATTGATCTTGCGCAATTTGCTCGACAACGCCATCAAACATCATGATCGTGCCAATGGTAACGTTCATATTGCGGCCCAAGATATGAAGGATGTGGTTGAATTCAGCGTGGTCGACGATGGGCCTGGCATTCCCGAAACAGCCCACAAACGGATCTTCCAGATGTTCCAGACTTTGCAGCCGCGTGATAAAATAGAGGGGAGTGGGATGGGCCTGGCCGTCGTCAAAAAGATCATCGAAAACCGTGGCGGCGCCATCACCGTGGCCTCTGGTCAGGGGCGCGGGACAACTTTCCGTTTCACCTGGCCCAAGCTGGCATAAGCTCAAGCCACGATAAGCCCAAATTATCGTAACGATTCAGGCTCGGCGAAGAAACCGGGTTTTTCTGGGTAGCATTAGCCTGTCTTACGCATAAAAAACCCGGTTTCTAGCTGAACAGTTACCAATTATCGTAAAATAGTGTTGCCAACTCTCTATGTTATAAAGTTACATCACGATGCTTTAAAATTGTGTTATATTGGCATCCTCTGCTTATCTAGCCCAGGGTAGAAGCTATAATGCGCGGCACGCAAACGATGATGCACGAATGATGATCGATGCTCACCAGCTGTTCATTTGAAATTAAGGAAGACCTATGTCGGATCAGACTGTACAAATTTTACTAGTAGAAGATGATGAGATCGATGCAGAAGCGATTGTACGAGCCTTTAAAAGGCAAAAAATTGCGAATCCATTTACTGTTGTCCCCGACGGAATTGAGGCATTAGGCATCTTACGGGGGGAAACTGGTCATCCCCGGTTACCGCGGCCGTATTTGATCTTGCTCGATATTAACATGCCACGCATGAATGGCATCGAGTTCTTAAAAGCATTGCGTCAGGATGCCGAGTTATGTCAGAGCATCGTCTTTGTGCTGACCACGTCGAATCGCGAAGCAGACAAAATGGCGGCTTACAACGAGCAGATCGCAGGCTATCTGCTCAAATCTAATATCGACCGCGACTTTAGTGATATCGTTACTTTGTTCACATCCTATGAGCGGGTGGTGGAATTCCCGCTCAAGATTCAAAATAATTCTACTTTTTTTATGTAATTGTACAGACTTTATGTGATCGTATAGGCCGTTTTTTCTAGACCAAGCGCCTGGGTTAGAAAAGCAAAATTATTTCATCTAAATTGATAGCTTGAATACACATTTTGATTGGCCCCAACCTATCCACTCGGCATGCCAGAATCCAATTTCCGGTGGCATAGCGTGCAAAAAAAGGAATGAAATTTGTGGGTAAAATCTTTATTGTTGAAGATCATGCCATGATTCGACGCGGCTATATTTCGCTGATCAAGCGTAAGCCGGATCTAGAAATTTGTGGTGAGGCGGCATCGGGGGAAGATGCACTGATCACGATCCCTGACTGTGCGCCGGATCTAGTGCTGGTTGATGTATCATTGCCCGGCATGAGCGGCGTCGATCTCGTGCGCCACTTAAAAGTGACGCAACCAGATCTAGCCACCCTCGTTATTTCGGGGCACGAGGAAACCCTGTTTGTCGAGGGTGTGCTGGCGGCCGGTGCGCGCGGTTATATTATGAAAGAACAAGCGCCCGAAGTGCTGATTAGTGCGATCTATCAGGTGCTCAGTGGCCAACAATATTTGAGTGAACGAATGCATAAAAAACTGCATTCATAACAGCAAGCCGGCCAAACAATCACATAAAGCGAGTTCTTGAGTTAACCTATGACCAAACAACCCGCCAACCCAAACGAATTGGCCACACTAGCATCAGCCGATTTCCCAATTGTCGGCATCGGCGCGACCGGGGGTATCGCGGCATTGGAACAGTTCTTCCAATCCATTCCCGAACGCAATGGCCTGGCCTTTGTGATCGTTACCCATTTGCCCGCCCATCGCAAGCGCAAACTGGGCGAAATTTTGCAGCAAAGCACACGCATGCCAGTGGTGCAAGCTGCGGATGGGATGCAGATCCAACCGGAGCACATCTATGTCGGGCCACCAGGGCGGTCTTTATATATTGAGCAAGGTCGGTTGTGCTTGAGCGAACCAGACGCCAAGCGCAACCGCCGCCGCATCGACTTTTTTTTGCAGTCGCTGGCCGCAGATCAGGGCACCAATGCAATTGCTGTCATCCTCTCGGGCGCCGGCACAGATGGCATCCAAGGGCTTAGGGCCGTCAAAGCCCAGGGTGGGCTCACCCTGGTGCAGACACCAGAAGAGGCGGAACAAGCCGCGCTGCCCCGTCGCGCTCTTGCCACAGAACAGGTGGATGTGAACGGTCCGGCGCATGTGTTGGCGCAAGAATTGTTAGCAACGCGCGGCAAATTTGACGAACAAGCCACAGATGAACAGACAGAGTTGGCAGCCAACAATGAAGCACTGAGCGCTATTCTGGTCGAATTGCACATGCAGACCGGGCATGATCTCAGCCACTATAAACCCTCCACCATCCTGCGGCGCATTGCGCGCCGCTTGCAAATCCATGCCCTCGACAATTTGAGCACTTATCTGGCCTATCTACGCCGATACCCGGATGAAACCCAAGCCCTTTTTAAAGATTGTCTGATCTCGGTGACCAACTTTTTCCGCGATGCCGAAGATTTTGCGGCCTTAGAAAAGATCGTCATCCCCTCAATTTTGGCGTCTAAGCCACCAAACGAGGCCGTGCGGATTTGGGTGCCTGGCTGTGCCACCGGCGAAGAAGCTTATTCGTTGGCCATCCTATTTTATGAACACGCGGCCCAAATGAGCGATGCGCCGCGCCTGCAAATCTTTGCAACCGACATTGACGAAGCGGCGATTAACGTCGCCCGTCGCGGCCTCTATCCCGAGAGCATTGCCAAGGATATAACACCCTTACGTTTACAACGCTTTTTTAACAAAGAAAACGATGGTTATCGCGTTAAGTTAGAATTGCGCGAGATCGTCCTGTTTGCTGTGCACAATTTGCTCAAAGATCCGCCCTTTTCCAAGTTAGATTTGATCAGTTGCCGTAATTTGTTGATCTATTTCAACCGCGAGGCGCAGGAAAAGACCTTTGAACTCTTCCATTATGCGCTGGTTGGCGCGCCCGCCGAGCCCGGTTATCTTTTCCTGGGCACTTCCGAGAGCGCCGATGCGGTTGCCAATCTTTTTACAGTTATCAATAAACGCTACCACCTCTTCCAACGGCGCGCGGCAATCACCATGCCACGCCGTTTACCGACCGCCACCCTGGCGATTGAAAGTTCAAAAATCGCCGAACCGGCCGCGCCACCGGCAAAACCGAAAGTACAAAGTGTGGAAGAGCTCTATCAACAGTGGACGCTGCGCCACTATGCGCCACCGCGTCTGTTGGTCAACGAAAATTATGAGGTCACCCATATTTTTAATGGCGCCGACCGCTATCTGCGCGAGCGCGAAGGCTCGGTGACGCAGAATATTCTGCTCAAGGTGCTGCCCGAATTGCGCCTCGACTTACGGGCGGCGCTCTATCAGGCGCTCAATAAAGGTGAGCACACAGATTCGCGCCTGCTGCGCGTGCAACTGAATAAAGAATGGTGCCTGATTCAGTTGCATGTAGGCCCCGTGCCTGAGCCAGGCTTTCCCAAAGAATATGTCGAGGTTGTCTTCGAAGAACGCCAAGAGACCGCGGCCGTCGGTCTGCCAGTACCAGATACCACCCCAGACAAAGACGCCTCGCTGATCAGCCGCCTGGAAGAAGAGCTGTTGCGCACGCGCGCACGCCTCCACACGATCATCGAAGAACATGAAATTGCTAACGACGAATTAAAAGTCTCGAATGAAGAATTGCAGTCGATCAACGAGGAATTGAAATCGACCACCGAAGAATTGGAGACGAGCAAGGAAGAGTTACAGTCGATGAACGAAGAGCTCGTCACAGTCAATCACGAGCTCAAATTGAAAATCGAAGAACTCGGTCGGGTCAACAGCGATTTGTTAAATTTGATGGCCTCCACCGACGTGGGCGCGATCTTCCTGGATCAATCGCTGCGGATCAAACGTTTTACCCCGCGCGCCACCGAACTTTTCCATTTAATCGAGACCGATACTGGCCGCCCTTTTGCGCACATTTCGCCCCGCCTTCGGCACACGCGCCTGATCGAGCTGGCGGCGCGCGTGCTGAGTACCCTGGAACAAATTGAAGAGATCGTGCAAAGCGATGCCGATCGCTGGTACATTATGCGGATGTTCCCCTACCGCACCGTCGACAGCTTGATCGATGGTGTGGTGATTACGCTGGTCGACATCACCGAGCTCAAACGCGCCGAGCACGAGATCGAACAGCGGATTCAGCAACAGATGGTGGCCGAATTAGGGCGTCAAGCCCTGGAAGGCGACGATATTGATGCGCTGATGCGAGCAGCGACACAACGCGTGGCAGAAGTCCTCCATGTAGAATTTGCCAAAGTATTGGAGGCGCAAGCCGACGACCAGACCCTGCTCTTTAAAGCCGGCGTTGGCTGGTCTGAGACCCGTGTGAATGAGGCCACGTTGGTTTCACCAGACAACACGCAAAGCTGGTATACCTTCCACGAAGACCAACCAATCATCGTGGAGAATATCAAACAAGAAAAACGCTTCCAGCCCTCGCCCATGCTGAGTGCGCATAATATTGTCAGCGGGGTGACGGTGGTGATTCCAGGCCACGAAGCATTGTATGGCGTGCTGGGTGTGTACAGCCGCGAAACACGTGCGTTCACCAGCTACGAAGTGGATTTCTTGCAGGCTGTCGCCAACGTGCTGGCCGAAGCGCTGGCGCGCCAGACAATTGAGGATGATCTGCGCACCAGTGAGACCCGCTTCCGCCATCTGGCCGACGCGATGCCGCAAATTGTCTGGGTCAGTGATGCGGTAGGCGATCTGCGCTATGTTAACCAGGGCTGGTTGGATTATAGTGGCATTCTCTTGGCCGAGAATTTGCGCGATGGTGTCTGGGCGGCGGTGCATCCCGAGGATGTAGCCGCTAACCGCGCGGCATGGGAACAGGCTTTACAGTCTGGCAACGCGTACGAAGATGAACTGCGTCTGCGCGACCGTGACGGCGTTTATCGTTGGCATCTGGAGCGCGGCGCACCCGTGCGCGACGCCAACGGCGTGGTGATGGAATGGTATACCACCGCAACCGACATCGACGACCGCAAACGGATGGAGGAGCAACTACGCTATCACGCCTATTTATTAGAGCATATCGAAGATGCGGTAATTGCCACAGACAAACAGTTACGGGTGACGGCCTGGAATCGCGGCGCCGAGCAGATTTATGGCTGGCAGGCGCCTGAAGTGTTGGGGCGATCTGTCCAAACCGTGGTCAATTCCAGTCTGACTTCGGAACAACGCAGCCCACTGCTCCAAGCGGTGGAGAAAAACAGACGATCCAGCTTTGAGGTCATGTTCCACCATCACAAGGATGGGACGCCACTGCAACTGGAAGCCAATATCATTGCCTTACAGGATGCGGACCAGCAGGTTATCGGCTATCTCAGTATCAATCGTGACATTCGCGAACGCAAAAAGGTCGAGCAGCAAATTAAGTTTCAGGCGAATCTGTTGGACGTGGTGGAGCAGGCTGTGATCGCCATCGGCCCGACCGGTAAGATTATCTATTGGAATCGCTTTGCCGAACAATTGTATGGCTGGCGCGCGGATGAAGTTTCTGGGCGCAACGCGGTGGAGGTGATCCCGAACACGACCACGGAAGAACAGGCCGCAGCTATGGCAACGCAGTTTCAGAAGGGCAGCAGTTGGTCAGGCGAATTTACGGCGCAACACCGCAACGGCACGATTTTCCCCGTTCAGGTGCTCAATTCGCCAATCTATGCTGAAAATGGCACCTTATTGGGCTTTGTCGGCGTGTCAGTTGATATTACCGAGCGCAAAGCGGCGGAGGCAACCCTACGTCGCCAATCTAATATGTTGGAACAAACCCACGACGCGATCTTTATGTGGGATGTGGGTGGTTCGATCACGTACTGGAATCAGGGTGCGGAACAGCTTTACGGTTACACCCAAGCCGAAGCGATCGGCCAAAGCAGTCATGACTTGTTACAGACAGTTCATCCGCAGCCAACCGAGCATTTTGAAATGAGGCTCCAGCGTGATGGTGAGTGGATCGGTGAACTCCAACACACCACCAAAGAGGGCCAGACGATCACCGTCTTGAGCCGCCACCAATTATTGCGTGAACCAGATGGGTTGCAGTATGTGTTGGAAACCAGCCACGACATCACTGACCGCAAGCAAGCGGAGGAAGCGCTTCAGAAAAACCATGCGCTTTTGCAAGGCGTCATTAATGGGACCAACGACGGCATCTATGTGCGCGATGTGGCGGGCCGCTATCTGCTGGTGAATAGTATAGGGGCGGCAATTGTCGGCCTGACCCCCGAGCAGATGATCGGCCAGTATTATCAAGCCTTATTTCCAACCGAAGTGGCAGCCGCGATTCAAGCCGAAGATGCGCCTGTATTAACCACTGGCGAGATGCAGCGCAACGAAACTTTTTCGCTGATCGACCATGTGCTGCACACCTTTCATTCGGTGCGAACCCCCTATCGCGATTTGCAGGGCAACATCATCGGCGTGCTCAACGTGGTGCGTGACATTACCGACCGCAAACAGGCCGAGGAAACTTTGCGCGAAAGCGTAGAACAACTGCAACTGGCGACAACAGCCGCCAACATGGGGCTATGGTTCTGGAACATCCAGACTGACACCTTGATCTGGACTGCGCAGTGCAAAGCACTCTTTGGTCTGGCGCCAGACGACAATATAACCTATGCGCGCTTTTTGAGCATCCTCGATCCGCAGGATCGCGCCCGCACCGATCAAGCGGTACAGCGGACGCTATACGAGCCAGAGGAGTATAACGTTGAGTATCGGGCAGTCTGGCCGGATGCCAGCATCCATTGGCTGGCCGCACGCGGTCGTAGCATTTACGATGAGGCTGGCCACCCAATCCGCATGCTCGGGGTGGTATTCGACATCACGGAACGCAAACAGGTGGAAGAGACGCTGCGCGAAAACGCGATGACCATTCGCCAGCAATTAGTCGAAATCGAAGCGATCTACGCCACAACGCCGGTTGGGTTGGCGGTGCTCGATCGCGATTTACGGCAGGTGCGCATCAACGAACAACTCGCGGCCATCAATGGCCGTTCTGTCGCCGAACACATCGGGCGCACCGGCTTCGACCTTGTGCCCGATATTGCCAATACACTTGACAGCCAGTTGCAACAGGTGATTGCGACGGGCGAGCCGCTGATCAATTTAGAGATCACCGGGATCACGCCAGCGCAACCGAATATCGAACGCACTTGGTTGGGGAGCTTTTACCCACTGGGCGCCGCGAATGGGCAAGTAAGTGGCATTAATGTCGTTGTACAGGAGATTACCGACCGTAAACGGCATGAGCGCGAACTCCAAGAACTCAATAAGACATTAGAATTGCGTGTGGCTGAACGCACTATCGCGTTAGAAGAGCGCACGCAGGAGCTCGTGCGGCGCAATCGTGAGCTAGATCAATTTGCCTATGTCGCCTCGCATGATCTCAAAGCACCGTTGCGCGCCATCGACAACCTTTCGGGTTGGGTCATACAAGATGCCCAGGCGCTGCTGCCGGCCGCTTCACAGGAGCATCTGGATAAATTGCGCGGACGCGTCCGCCGGATGGAGAAATTGCTTGATGATCTGCTGGATTATTCGCGCGCCGATCGTTATCAATATGCCAGCGAAACAATTGAGGTCGGTGCGCTGATTGCCGAAGTTACCAAACTGTTTACCCTGCCAGAAGGCTTCACCATCGCCATCGATGCGGTCATGCCGCCTTTGCACACGGAGCGCGTCCCGTTGGAACTGGTATTGCGCAACTTAATTAACAATGCGATCAAACATCACAGTTACCAAGGTGATCATAAAGATCGGCAACCGGGTGAGCACCCCCTAGGCTATATGCAGATCACCGCCCATGATCGCGGTGACTTTGTGGAATTTGCCGTCGCCGATAATGGGCCAGGGATTGACCCACAATTCCATGAACGCATTTTTCAGATGTTCCAAACGCTAAGACCGCGCGATCAGGTCGAAGGCAGTGGCATGGGCTTGGCCATTGTTAAAAAAATCATAGAAAGTCGTAACGGAAAAATTAGCGTGGAATCCGATGCTGGCCAGGGTGCGACATTCCGCTTTATTTGGCCCAAATAACCGACACGCAACTTCACAATTAGCCGATGGCGATCCACAACAGCAGCGACGAATGATGGAGACGACTTGATATCACTATTTCCACCAATCAATGAAGGGCCCTTTCATGCCCTGATTGATACAATCCCTTCCATGATCTGGGTGGCTGGTCTCGACCAAAAGCGTACATTTTTCAATAAAAAATGGCTCGACTTTACGGGACGCAACTTGGCCCAGGCATTGGGCGACGGGTGGACCGAAGCTATCCACTCGAATGACTATGCGCATTATCTCGAAATTTATGGGCAAGCTTTTGCCGCGCGCCAGGCATTCGAGCTGGACTTTCGCCTGCGCAAAAATACGGGTGAATATTGTTGGATGATGGATCGCGGTGCGCCGTACTTTGCCGCTACCGGGGAATTGCTCGGCTATACAGGCAGTTGCCTTGACATCACCGACCGCAAACGCGCCGAACAACAGTTGGCCACCCAGCAGGTAGTCACCCGCGCGCTGGCGGCGGCAACCACACTTGAGGCCGCGCTTGGCGCGCTGCTGCCAGCCTTCGCCACCGCTCTAGAAGCCGAGATCTGCACCTTTTGGCAACCAAACGCCGCCAACCAACAGCTTGTCTGCATTGCCAACCATAGAACAGCAGCGATCAGCGAACGGCAAGCGACGCCAGACCAAACAACCCAGCCCGCTGATGTTTTGCGCCAACCCCAATCGCTAAACTTTGCCGCCAGCGACAGTCTATCCGTGCGCGTCTGGCAAACACAGCAGGCCAGTTGGGTGACGGATCTCGCCCAGAAAGCCAACCCGCCAGAAATTAGCGCGCGGCGCGGTGCGAGCCTGGTCGCCTTGGGCCTGCAAACTGACTTTGCCATCCCGATCCTGACCGGTGACGCCTGTATCGGTGTGCTGGAATTCTTTTCGCGCCAGCAGTTGACGCCCGATCCGTCACTGCTAGAGATGTGGATTGCGATTGGCCAGATGATTGGGCAATTTATGCAGCGTATGCAGGCCGAAGAGGCGCTACGTGGGCGTGAGGAAAGATTCCGCATTGTCTCCGAATTAACCTCGGATCATGCCTATGAGCTGCGCCTGGAAACCGATGGCACAATCAGCTTTGAATGGGCGGTCGGTGCGCTCGAGCAGATGACGGGCTATACGCTAGTTGAATTTGAGCGTATCGATGGCTGGCGTTCGACCCTGCATCCCGACGATCAAGCGATCGTCGAGCAGCGCGAGCGGAAATTGCTGGCGGGTCAGACGGATGACCGCATCTATCGGATTATCACAAAAAGTGGCGAAACACGCTGGCTACGTGGCTATGCCCGGCCACTGCTGGATGATACGCAGCGCGTCGTGCGCATTATCGGCGCGGTGCGCGACATCACAGAAAACCGGCGGACACGTAATAACCAACAATTTCTCAACGAGCTAGCCACCCAACTCCGGCTGCTCACAGACCCCACAGAGATTGGCCGTGCTGTGCTCAGCGCGCTGGGCAACTATTTGCAGGTAACCCGCTGCTCATTCAATGAAATCGATCTGGAAACGGATTATTTCACCCTACAGCGCGAGTGGCAGGCAGATGGGACATTTAGGCTGGAAGGCTCGCGCCCACTAGCGACGGGTTTGGGATCAATCTTGCGCGACGCCGGGCGCGCCGGGCAAACGCTGATCGTTGCGGATCTTGCCACCGATCAGCGCCTGACGCCGGAACTGGCCCAAAGATTGCAAAGGCTCGGCACCCATGCGCTAGTGGCGGCGCCCTGTCTGCGCGAGCAGCGCTGGGTGGCCACCTTGGCGGTCTATCAGGCTGCGCCACGCGCCTGGCGCGCCGACGAAGTGGGGCTTGTTGAAGCCGTGGCGACCCTGGCCTGGAGCGCGATCGAGAAAGCGCGCACCGAACAAGCCCTGCGGCATAGCGAAGAGCAGATCCGGTTAATCACCGATGCAGTGCCCAGTTTGATCGCTTATATAGACCAAGAAGAGCGCTATCAATTTATCAATGCCGCGTATGAGCGCTGGTTTGACCGCCCGCGTGAGCAGATCATTGGCCGCAAACTCAGTGAACTTGTCAGCAAAGCCACGGATGCCCATGCGCGCCCCTATATTGTTGCGGCGCTGGCCGGCCAAGCCGTGACCTTTGAAGTTAACACCCGCCGGCGCGATGGCCGCCCCGTGATCTTTCTTTTCACCTATACACCGCGCATGGCTAGTGATGGACAACCGCAGGGTTTCTATACGCTCGTCACCGACATCACAGAGCGCAAACAGGCAGAGGATGCCCTACGCGTCAGTGAGGCTCGTTTCCGTGGTACGTTTGAGCAGGCCGCTGTGGGTCTGGCGCATGTCTCGATTGACGGCAAATTTCTGCGTGTGAATCAACGAAGTTGTGAGATCTATGGGTATAGCAGCGCCGAACTCCTCCAACTGACGCCTTACGCGATCACCCACCCTGATGATTTGGCGCCGAATTTGCAAAGTAATCAGCGCTTGCTGGCGGACGAGATCGCAACCTATTCCATGGAAAAGCGCTATTTGCACAAGGATGGGTCGAGCATCTGGACCAATCTCACCGTCTCTGTACAACGCGAACCGACGACTCGTGCGCCACAATATTTCATCGCCGTACTCGAAGATATTTCGACGCGCAAAGCGGCCGAATTCGCCTTGCGTGCGGCACAGCAGCAGCAGACCGAACTGTTAGCCTTGCTCGAATCACTGCTGGATAATGCCCCTTTTGGTTTCGCTTTCTTCGATCAACAATATCGTCACCTGCGCATCAACCAAACGCTGGCCGACCTCAATCGTCTACCCGTGGCCGCCCATCTGGGCCGATCGATTCACGAAGTATTGCCAGGGATCTCGGACTGGGTGATTGCCAACATTGATCAGGTTTTTGCCCGCGCCCAGGGCGTTTACAATCTGGAAATCAAAGGTTGGGACCTGATCACCCAAGGCGATAAGCGAGATTGGATGATCAGCTTTTACCCCGTCAAGGCAGGTGGTGCGATCACCGCAGTTGGCATTCTCGTCATCGAGATCACAGAGCGTAAACGCCAGGAAGAGGAATTGAAGCAACTCAATGAGACATTGGAGCAGCGCGTGGTCGAGCGCACCGCCGAATTACAACAGCGCAACCAAGAATTAGATCAGTTTGCCTATGTAGCCTCGCATGATCTCAAAGCCCCTTTGCGTGCGATTGAACATCTTGCCCATTGGATCCACCAGGATGCGGGCGACAGCCTGCCGGTAAAATCACAAGAACACTTGACCAAGTTGCATGGCCGCGTCAACCGCATGGAAAAATTATTGGACGATCTGTTGGCCTATTCGCGCATTGGAAGGCTGGAGGAGACCCCGGAACCGGTCGACACTGGCCTGCTGGTTGCCAACATCCTCAAATTACTGGCACCGCCCGAAAATTTTACGATCACAATGCAGGCCCGAATGCCAGCATTGACCACGGCGCGCGTGCCCTTAGAATTGGTGTTGCGCAATTTGATCAACAATGCGATCAAACACCACAATCGCTCAGATGGCCGCATCCAGATCGCGGCGCGCGATCTGGGTGCGATCATAGAATTTAGCATTACAGACGACGGGCCCGGTATTCCTGAACAATTCTATGGACGAATTTTTCAAATGTTCCAAACGCTAAAGCCGCGCGATCAAGTAGAAGGCAGCGGCATTGGCTTGGCCATTGTGAAAAAAACCGTAGAAAATCGCGGTGGTGCAATTTGGGTTGAAGCAGCAGCAGATCACGGTGCCGTGTTTCGCTTCACCTGGCTCAAAGCCTAGTTCCCTTTGATTGTGCGGTTAAAAACCGCACCTACAGGGTTACCGCTTTATATAGCATAGATACCCTTTAATTCTTAATTAATGGTAACTGCTAACCCCACCCGCGCCCAAGGGGCTCCCGCTCCCCAAACGAGGGAGGGAACCGTCACATGATGCGCGCAGTTCTCGACGCGTCCCGTGACAATTCCTCCCCTGTTTGGGGGAGGTTAGGAGGGGGTGGCTTGG
>JBBQBY010000037.1:0-23272 GCA_038318235.1 Caldilineales bacterium | reverse complement strand
AACTTGCCTACTTTTGGCACACAGCACAAAAGTGTGTGCTACGTTGCGCCAGGACAATCCGCTCAATCACCTGCCCACACTGGAGACAGATTTGGCCGGCGCGTTGGTAGACATTGTGTTGATCTTGGAAACCACCTGGTTCACCGCTTGGTCGCAAATAGTTTTGTACCTTACTCGTCCCCAAACTGCTACCATTGAGCAGAATAGCCTTTTGCAAGATCATGCGAATGGCGACGTGTAAACGTTCAATTTCTGGCAACGCTAAATCGCCACCGGCGCGCGCTGGATGTAACCCCGCCGCAAAAAGCGCTTCATCGGCGTAGATATTACCCACCCCAGCCACAATCGTTTGATCAAGTAGCAAGGCTTTGATACTTGTATTGCGTTTGAACAGCTTGTCCGCAAAATTCTGCACGACAAATTGTTCGCTCAACGGTTCTGGTCCCAACTTATGCAAGACCTGTTCCGGATCAGCGACCAGCCACATACGGCCAAATTTGCGTGAGTCTTGATAGTGCAGATGCCGGTTGTCATCTAAATCAAAGATCACATGCGTGTGCTTATCTGGCTCGACGCCAGCCGCTTGAATGAACAGATGGCCCGTCATGCGCAGATGCACGATCAATGTATCGCCACTTTCCAGACCGAGCAGCATATATTTACCGCGACGATTAAAACTGGTAAAACGTTGCCCAATCATGCGCTCTGCAAACGTGGTTGAGTCGGGCGCGGCAATCGTGCGCGCCCAGCGCACACAGACGCCCGTGACGGTGCGCCCGTACAGAATTGGCTCTAATTCGCGTACATAGGTTTCAACTTCGGGTAATTCAGGCATTGTCGTTATCTTCTAGTTCAAAACGCTCTGGCGGAATTTATCTTTGTTATCGATTCACAAGATTACCGATTCACACGGTAATGTGGTTCACCACTGCGCCACCAGAGTGCGCCTAAAATCACTGTTGCAAATGCGCTCATCAGCTGCGCGAGCGCCAGCCATGACCACTGCCGTGTCGAGTCGTTGGCTTGTGAGGCGGCGACTAGCTGTACATCTTCAACTCGTGTATTCGTCACAAGTTTTGTCGCAACTGGCGTGAGCGTTAGCGCAGCCTGGGCTGCATCACCCGTCGCTGGATTTTGGGCACTATAGGCCATGATACTGAGTGTGGCGGTCATGGTCGACGTTGGCGTGGCAACCTCAGTCAACACCGCTGTCGCTTGTAAAGCCGCTTGTGTTTTCATTAGTGGCGAATTGGTTGCTGATTGAATGCTACTTGCCGCTGTTTTCGGCGTTACAAGCTGCATACTCGGCGCGGCGCTTGGCGGTAGCGCGGGACCATTCGCCGCCGGTGACGATGGCGCAAATCCATCATCGCCAAGGACGCGATTGTCCGGGCCAGGTTGATCGGCTGGCGCCCCAGGATCAGCCTGGCTATTCGCAGCGCTTGCGCGGACTGCATCAGCCTGTGGCACGGCTGCGGCAGCAACTTCTGACGCCTCTGCAACGGTGGACGCGGCAGATGAGTTATTGACCTGTGTATCAACTGGGCTAGCGGCGCTGGCTGGTGCAGCTAGCGCCGCCGCAGATTCTGCTTGGCTGGCTATGGTTGGTTGCGCCGACGATTGGCTCGCACTATTCCCAGCACTGGCTATTGCTACCATCGCGGTTGGCGCTGCTGTAGACGCCTGGACGATGGCGGTTGGCAATATTTTTTGTGCCTCGCTGCTTTGCTCATTACTCTGCACGGTTGTGACATTGGCGGCACTCTGGCGATTCATTGTCGCGCTAGGCAAGCCGGTCGTCGCTACAAATTCATTGCTGACGACTAAGACAAGAAAAATCGCTAGACTGACCGCCGTAGCATTGCGTAAGAAAAGGTTGCCAATCTGCCAGAAATTTCGCCAAATTTCGCCCAAGTTATGCAAGCCTGCATACATGCGCCACGCCGGTGCTTGTTCGACAACCACTGCTCTGCCGGATTGTGCCGCGGTTTGGGCGCCAATATGGCTGGTCGCTTGGAATTCGGAGAGTGCAAAAGAGCGCGGTAAGGCGACAGCCGGCAATGAATTCAGCAGGTTAATCGTATAGCGCAAGGTTTCCAAGCGCCAAGCAATCGCTGGTTCATCAATCATCGCCGTCTCAATGCTGGCTTTCTCTTCCTTCGTGACTGCATCGTCAATATAGGCCGACAAAAGTTCATCGGTAATTTGTGGATAACGCGATGATGTCATGATAATCTTCTATGAATGGCTGATCCGTTTTGCAATGGGAGACTACCCAAAATAGTTAGGCACCAGAATAATCAAATAATGATGATCTGCTGGGCCGGCGCTTGGCTAGGCTACTCTTTATAAGGACGGAAAGCAGACGGCAATAGTTCCGGGTTTTGTAACAGAAAATCGCGCACCCGCGTGCGCGCCCGACTGATGCGTGATTTTACGGTGCCGATCGGCTGCCCGGTAATTTCCGCAATTTCTTCATAGGCATAACCGTGGATGTCGCAAAGCACCAGCACGGTTCGCTGCTCGGGGGGCAAGGCGCGAATTCCGACTTCGAGCAATCCGTTCAATTCCATGCGTTCTGCATGCGCTTCTGGCCCTTCCGCATGATCGATCAGATAGGGCGTGTATTCAGCCTCAGCGGGCAAATCGTCCAGACTATCCGTCGCCCGTCGTCGTTTTGCGCGTAGCATGTCGTAACATGTATTGACGACAATCCGGGTGAGCCAACTCTTAAAATTGTTACCCTGGAAAGTCGCGAGCGCCCGATACGCTTTGATGAAACTATCCTGCACGGCATCTGCGGACGCGCTTTCATCCTGTAGCACGCGATAGGCAATGCTATAGGCTAGGTTCTGATATTTTAGCACCAGTTGATTAAAGGCATTTACTTCGCCTTCCAGTGCCCGAGCAATAATGCTTTGTTCATCCATTGCGTATGAAATCGGTGTGCGTAAATTAATACGTGTAAAGCTGAATCAGCACAGACTTATGACAATTGGTTGTCCAGAAATTAGTCGTGCAGATCAGTTTATGATTGCTTACTATGTATATTACCGTCTTTAACTGAGATATGGCAAAGTTGTTGCAAGGCTTGCACAGATTCATCTTACAGACAGATTCTAAGATTAATCTTGTTTTGTTTAAAGCGGATCAACACATTTGACGATTTATCATTCAGTCTGTATACTGGTGTCCATAGAGTTTAGTTATATATCTGTCGCTAAAATGTTTTGTTGGTCTATACGACAGATCGGAACGCAGTAGATAGTGCCATTGATAGGCCGAAGTGGCGGAACTGGCAGACGCGCACGACTCAAAATCGTGTGGGGCAACCCGTGTGAGTTCGATTCTCTCCTTCGGCACTCTCTTTTGATTTTTGCCACTGGTAGTAAGCCTGCTAAACTTACTACCAGTATTTGTCTGATGTTACCCTACCCAGATAAATCTTGGCAGATGTTTGCAGTCAGAGAAATATATAAAGGAATTATAAATAGTTTTGCAGTTTGTCGGTACAGTGATTATCCTGTTCAATAAGGCGACAACCCAACAGCGCATTTAGAAATTGCTATCACACCAGGCTGTCGTAAACTACAGGGAAAGCTATACCGGTAAACTTTATGCAATGGGTTATGGACCCAAAGCTAGCTTGTAAACGTTATAAGAACACAAATCCGTTCTGTAATTTACGATATATAATTTCGTGAATTATGTTCATTATACATGTTTACTCGAATACAAGCGATGTAAATCCGGTCTGTCAGGCGTTATCATTTGGATGAATTATATTCATGATTCATCGGGGTGGTTGAGCAAAATAACGCTGTCTAACCAAATTAATAATGCTTGTTCTGTTAGCGCAAAACTGTTTAATCATCCAAATGGCTATTTCCAATAACCCGATCGATTCTGGCTTCACTTCCACTTATTCCCCCTTCTCCAACGCCTACACTAGCACGAGACCCAATTCACCTAGCTTTATGTTGCTAGGTTGGATGTTGGTTTTTGCTGTGTTGTTGTTGACTGCTTGTGGACCAGAAAAACCTAGTCAAGATCAAGCGCAGTTGCGCACCGAAACCCAACGGATCGCGCAAGAATATCAGGCGAATGGCAACCTGGAGCAGGCGCGTACACAGATTAATCGCCTGCCGGTTGCAAACCCTGGCCAGTGGTTGGTCTATGTTGCAGAAACTGCTATCGCAGAGAACAATGATCAAGCTTTGATGCTGGCGCTTGCTCACTTAGTTACTGCTATGGATCTGCAATCAGAGCCCGTTGCCCAATTTGCGCTTCAGCACAATTTAGGCAAAAAAGCGCCTGCAATTGCGGCCAACCTCAATCAACCCATTGTTGCACCAGTGCCTACGCTGGCTGTAGAGCCGCAAAAGTTGCAACTGGCCGCTTTGCCAGCAGAATCTACGGCTCTAACCCAGACAATTATCTCCTCGGCTGTGACGGCTACCAATCAGACAACAATTGCTCAAGTGCTAACAACGCAAGCGTTGTCAAACACCTTGATCCTTACACCCACAGCTGCGGCTGATACGAACTCTACAAAGTTGACTGCAAAAGCGAGCCAGGTGGTCAATGTGCGGAATGGCCCCGACACCGCCTATTCGCTCATCGGTGCCCTACAAGCGGGCGATACAGCGGAGATTATCGCCAAGAATGATGCTGGGGATTGGTGGGAAGTTAACCTGGGCAACAATCAACAAGGTTGGATCTATGGTCAATTGGTGGAAACATCTGGCGATCTCACAAAGCTTGCTGTCGCCATCGATATTCCAGCCCTACCACCTACCGCTACACCAGCGCCAGTGGTAGATATACCCACTGCAACATCGCAACCTGTGGCCCAAGCACCAGTCGAACCGACCGCCGCTCCGGCGCCGCCCGTCACTGGCAATGATTTTGTAATGACAGAGCACCATTTGTGGGATGTAATTGAGAATGGTGGTCAGCTGGATGGCCCTTCGGTTACCTGTGGCCAGGGGCGCGAATTGATTGTCAATGTACTCGATGCCAATGGCAATCGCATAAACGGTGTTGCCGTGCAAGTGCAGTATGGCGCACGAGAAATATATGTCACGGGCGCCCAGGGCAAAGGAGATGGCGTAGCCGAATTTGTTCTGGGGAGCGGTCAAGATGTCAAGGTAATTAAAGACACAGATGGGCACGATGTGAGTAGTGATGTTGCTACTGGTCTTACGACCAAACCATGGGATATCCCGTACGAAACATTAATTGGGGCCCAATATTGTCAGGATGATGCAAGCTGTAAAAACTTTGCCGATCACACTGGTTGCTATGGTCACTATAGTTGGACTGTAACCTTCAAACGGCAACATTAATCCCGGTGTCGTCGTCCTTGTTTGCAGAGCGCTATGCGCGTCAATGGTCAGCGAGGACTGGTCACAAATGCCTGTTTATGCAGTGCGGAGCGCATTACCTTTGAGCAACCTTCAACTTGATGGCACGGAGGCCTTGTGAAAAACGATTTAATCAAGTTTGCACCAACTTTTATGGGGCTAGCCGATAATGAACTCGAAATTTTAGCTGAAAATTTCGTGGCTGGTCGTTGTCCCACTAACTCGGCGCTTTTCAAGGCCGGTGATCAAAGTGAGGCGCTTTATTTAATTGAAAAAGGCTTTGTTCGCTTGACGACCGATAGCGGACAAAATCTCGCCGCGCTTGGCCCAGGTAGCCTCTTGGGCGACTCTACGCTTTTTCGGGGTGCAACGCAAGATGTAAACGCCACGAGTGTCTCGGATCTCGAATTCTGGAAATTGCCTGATCGCAAGCTACGTGAATTAGTGCTCCAGTATCCTGCTATTGGCATCAAACTCAGCCAGAATTTTGGTGGTTTGATCTCGCAGATGGAAGATTACCTCATGCAGCGGTTGGCGCGTACGCAAGAGTTAAGTAGCCTACCGCGCAATACGCTACAAGCCATCGCCAACCAATTGCAACCGCGCATTATTCACGCCAACGAAACGCTCTATCGCGCGGGCGAAATGCCGGGTGGTTTCTTTATGATTGAGGCTGGCTCGTTTGAATTGCGGCCAGAAGCGAATACGGTTGAGCCAGAAACTCAACGGCTGCAAGCTGGCTCGATCTTGGGGGCGCTGGCGCTGCTGACGAATAAACCCTATACCAACACGGCTGTGGCCTTGGAAGAAAGTTTGTTATGGGTGCTGCCCGTAGAAAATTTTCAGGCTGTCAACAGCCGTCACCCCGGCTTGCGGCGTAGTTTGGGGCGTAATGCCCGTTCGCGCTTAGGGCGAGCCGACCAGGCGCAAGCGGCGCTGCGGCTTACCCAAATGCCGCTTTTTGCCGAAGTGCCACCCCAGAGCATGCAATCGCTTGCCCAGCGCATGGTTTTACAACATCTGCCAGCAGGCGAACGTGTCTACCGGATCGGTGAAGCCGGTGATGCACTCTATTTGATCGAAAGCGGCGAAATCGAGCTGACCGAAGAAAACCCCAATGGGGTGGTTGAAGAAAAAGCGCGCATTAGCGCGGGCGGCTTTTTTGGTGAAATGAGCCTCTTCACTGGCCTGATTCGCACCGAAGATGCAACCGCCACCCGCAATACCAATTTGTGGATTCTTTACAAGGCCGATCTCGACGATTTAGCTGTTCATCATCCTGCGATTGGGAAGGCCATTAGCCAGGGATTGGCTACGCGTCTATCTGATACTCAAATCGACCGCGGTGAAGAACGTTTTCACAAATTCCCCCTATTGGCTGATCTGAATGCAACGGATTTAAAGCAGGTTACCCAACACCTGCAACCGACACGCTTTCGCGCGGGTGACCAAATTTATCGCGCCAGCAGCCCAGCCGATGCGCTCTACTTGTTGGAAAAAGGCCAGGTGCGCATTCAGCCGCTCAGTGGTGGTAGTCGGATGGTTGGCCCCACCGAGGCCTTTGGTGAGCGTTCGTTGCTGACCAATCAACCACGCAATTCAAGCGCGATTGCCGAGAGTGATGCCGATGTATGGGTGCTGAGTAAAAAAGATTTTGATCTGCTGGTGACCCGTTATCCCAGCATTGCGATTAACGTTAGCCGCATTCTTAGCCAACGCCTGGCCGAGCCGTCCAATAATGGTGGCATGGGCGCCTACGAGCCATTTGAATCGGCTATGGTTACGCCAACACCGCGCCGCCAACGCGCGACTGCCCGCAGTACGGGGCCAATCGAAAATCGTGGCGGCCTAGCCGAGTCGTTTGCCAATATGAGTGGTGGCGCAAAGCTGCGTCTGACCCTGTTAATCCTGCTGATTTTGTTCATTTTGGGGATCGTCTTACCCGTCACTTTGTACAGTTTGATTTACGGTACGACGGCGTTTAATGGCACTTCGTTTTCCGTCACTTCACGGGCGCTGTCTGCTGTCTATGCGATGGGCAGTTATCAGGTGGCTGCGGAAGACAAAAATATGGCCGCGGCGATCGCGGCCGCCGATAGTGCAGTCTTGCCTACCGCCACATATACGCCCTTTCCCACTAGTACACCTACCCCCGTGCTAAACAAGTTGTTAGCAGCTGCGATCGCACCAGCGGAGGCGACCCTTGTGCCGACAATGGAGGCGCAGGCGGTTGAACAGCCCCAAGCAGCGTCGCTACAAAATTTAGTGGCGCCTGCCCCTGCGGGCCCCCCGCCTGCCGAGGAAGCAAAAGCCGCGGCTGCGCCAGTCCAGGCCGCCCGTGCCTGGGATCCGCGGCTTGATCAACTCGGCGTAACGGTTGAAGAAGCCCAAGTTCCTTCTGGCCAACCGTATTGGCGCTTGATCGATGCTCACTGGGCTGACGAACAACAGGCCGGCGGCACCCACCATATTTATATGGAAGTGTTGGATGAAAATGGGAATCGGATTGTGGGCCAACCGGTGAATGTTTGGTGGGGTGATGGCAATACGCCTGGCGTGACCGAGGATAAAACCCCCCCAGATTATTCGTGGAATTTCCAGATGTATGCTGCTGGTTATGCGTATAATGCCAAAGTAGAGGGGATGCCCAGCGATATTTTACACGGCGCCGGCATGGGCAGCATCGAAAAGCGTAACTATGGCATCCATGTCAGTTATTACCTCACCTTCAAAAAGACAATAAAACCGTAGCGCGCTTATCAATCAAACAGAACGCTTTCAAGCGAAGCCTGCTTCCTGACCTTTGTTTAAAATCGGCCATTATTCTATGATGGCCGATTTTACTTTTTACAAGCTTTTTACAAATCATCCCAACTTGTCTTACACCTTTTCGGTATGCTGTAGAAGGACAACCAACACTCTGTTGTTCTTCATTACATTCAGCTGGATTGAAAACGTGCAAAGGACAAGTAACTATGAAATTACAAGATAAATCAATTAAGCTTTGGCCTCTTCTGACCGGCGTAGGCTTAGCGTTAGGGTTGGTTCTGGTCTTGTTGATCAGCCTGCAACCAAACACTGCCTTGGCGCAAGCCACTGTGTCACCGAATAATGTGCAGCCTCAGCCGCAGGAAACGAGCTTGGCAAAGACGGCTCGCATCCGCAACGGTAACCAACGTTTATTTGTGATCACAGGGACTGTAGCCGCCGCTACTGCCGAGCAAGTGCAAATCGATCTCAGCTTGCCAAAACGTCTCGCCCGCAAAGGGCAGGGTAAGTTGGCCGTTGCGGCGTCTAAACCCGTGACCTTCACCGTTGGCGCTTCCAGTCTGCTGTTTGACAAAGATCTCAGCAAAATGGCTGCTAACGCTCTACAAGTGGGGAGCACAGTCACGATTTTCCCAATGCGGGCCTGGGGCGCACCAACGATTCAGTTGCTTTTTGTCGGCGAACCAAGCCAGTTGGCAACGTTTGAATTTCATGGTCAGTTGGTGGCAGATCAGGGTGATACGCTCGTCTTAAAGCCACGCGACGGTGAACAATTCAACGTGATTGTCGATACAACGACCACCTGGTTTGAGCAAGGTGTCGTTAGTCGACCCGCGCAAATTCGCACAGGCTTGCCATTACGGGTGTTGGGGACAAAGAGCGAAAATGGCGATGTAAAAGCGGTGCTGATCACGGCGATAGGGCCCATTGGCAGAATGGGAAGGCGTGCGCGTTAGTAAAATGCAAGATAAAGTTTTAGTAAGGGAGCCCTCTGGGTGCCTCTACCCCATTACTTAGTTTGATAGTGTAGAAATCTAGTCTGATGGCGTCCCTGTCGTCGTTGTAGTCCACAAAACGACGACAGGGACGCGCTTCTATGGTGAATCGATCGTAATATCACGCACGCCAAAGACAATCTGGCGGCTACTTTGCAGCCAAGGATGATCCTCGCCTGTTCGATCCGGCTTCAAAATTTTGCGCCAGATTTGATTGGCTTGTTGGTTGCTGCGTTGGACCGCTTGGCTGTAACGTCGGCCCTTTAGCCAATTATATAAGAAGACCGAAAGACTAGGCTCTGGCAGCCAATTGATGCCCAGGGCGCCATTAACGGCTTGCGCTCCCAGCGCCAGCCAGGTCTCTGTGAGCGTGCTTCCATAGCAGTTTATACCGTAGACCATGCGCAAATTGAGCAAAGACGAATCTTGGCGATAGGCATTCAACAAGGGTTGAAACGTTTCTGCGCCAACCAACTCTTTGCCTTTATAACCAATCAGACAACCGCGATTCCCATGCACCAACAAGAGAACATCCACCCGATACGTCTGACTGGCGCTGAGCAAGGCTGCTGCTAGCGCAGGCCCCGTTGCCTGTTTGTCTTCAAGAATAATAACTTTGTCGTAACGGCGATACGCGCCATAGAAGCGCAATAATAATTTTGCGTATTCTTCAGCAGAAAAATCGATCAAATCCATCACCCATTGCGGCAAGCGTAAACCGTGGATATGACCGATATTTTCTAGAAAAACAACCAGGGCGAGCGGTCTTTGATGAATCTGATGCGTCGACATAAGCTTCCTAAGCGTTAAAAAATGCGGAAGCACGCAACTTTGTAGCGCTCATCCGCATTCAATAGCATAAATTAATCTTCACCTGATGGGCAATGGATCAGGCGTCCCTACTCTTCTGGCTGGGGTTTGACAATTCGTATATGAAAATTTTCGGTTAATGGCCCCATGCCATCCGCTAACTTTTCCCAAGCGCTGGATTGGAAGATCTTCTGGGCTTGAGCCAGATCATCGATCACGCCACCACTCAGAATCTGTGGCGAATTTCCCCACATCGTATACCAGACATCCGAGATTCGGAACCCTAATCTAGCGAGGCCAGGCGCTAATTTATTGACTAAATAGTCCTGGCATTCACGCTCTTTGCCGGTCTGCATATCGTAACTAATTAAAACCTTCAACATAGCAAGCCTCATTTTATTTGCTTCCACAGGGAATCTGTCGCGACTCACACTTTGCCCAGATGAGCTTTATCAATGTAAGCAATCATTGCCCAGCCATTCTATAACCGGCTCGTCCGCACAAGTGAGCTTTCTGGCTTGGCGTATCGGTTCCCATCAACCCTGCCTTCAGTCACCTACGATGGCAAGCAGATCGGGCAGGTGCATCTCTGCACTCTGGCGAAACTCTTCCACAGAAATCGCCCGAAAGAGCCAGATCGCAACGAGTAGCCCTACAATTTCTAAACCGAAGACGGCGCTATACCCTGCCACTGGTTGACCAGTCACTTGGTATAACAGATCGCGTAATAGTCCACTAAAAATTGTTCCCATCGCTCGCCCAAGAAAATCCGCCATGCCCCAAGGCGCCAATGTACAACCCAGCCGCTTGGGGCACTGTCATATCCAACATAAAGCTGAGATTGCTGATGGTCATAAGACCACCGCCCAGCCCTAACAGAAAGACAGCCCCCATGAAGAACCGTTCGTTAAGCATGAATCCGGTGCCGTTTACGTAGATTGCGTGAAGATTTTCGTGTACCTGGTTGTATTCTATGCCTGAGAGTTGTGTACGCATGCAAGGTGGCATACAATCGTTTATTTGCCAACCGCAAGCCGGTCGGTCACTAACGCTTGGGATCTATCTATGTTTGTTTATATGCGTAGAAGGGTGGGAATTTTGTCAACACTGCATTTATAACCATTGCAGCATTTCTAGAACGGTCGTCAAAATCAGGTCTGCATCGCGCATATCGGCGGCGTTGCCTAATCCCCACAAAACGCCGGCGGTTGCCATCGCCATTGCGCGGCCAGCCCGTAAATTTGTATCCGTATCGCTAATCGCGAGCAACTGATTGGCTTCTAGATCAAATTTGGTTGCGGCCAATCGCATGGCTTCGCTATGCGGCAATAGATGATGTACGTCTTCGCAGGTCAAGATCACATCAAACAGTTGCTCATCCAGCCCTGTCTTTTTAAAAAAGCATTGCACGGTTTGCCGATCGCGTGTGGAGATCAGCCCCAGGCGATAGCGCAGGGATAATTCATGCAAGCCATCGACAACGCCTGGCAGAACTTTCATTGCCTCTGGCTTTGTATAGCCGCGAAGGCGATTGAAGAACGGCAATAGTCGCTTGAGATCATGGCGCAACTCCAGGCGCAGCAACTGGCTGATCACAAAGTTGACAGTACCTTCCAGCCCAACCATCAATCGTTGCGCTATATAGCGCCGCTGGTTGGCGGAGACAATCGGGTCTAACCAGTGAAACTGCTTCACGGCCCAAATGGTAAACTGTAGATCCACGGACGTGAGGGTGCCATCCAGATCAAAGAGTAACGCTTCGACCTTACGCCCAGCAATCAAGCCACGCACCCGCACGCCAGTCGTGGAAGGTAATGGCTCAAATGGCTCCAAGTCTAATAATTTGCAGCGAATATAGGCAATCAGGATGCGGGCGCTGGCAATCACCGGGGTTGCCAGCAAGACGCCCAGCACACCAAAGGCAATCGCCCCATTGATAATCCCAATAAAAGTGATGGCTGGATGTAATTTGACGCGCCCACCGACAAACCGGGGAATCAAATAGACATGTTCCATCTGGGCAATCACGATATAAAAGAGCAGCACAATCAACGCAAACGAGATATTGCTTAAGGGCAACCAGGTTGAGCCTTGAAACAAAGCCACCGCCGTGCCAATTGTCGTGCTAACCCCGGTGCCAATATGCGGCATAAATTCCATGGCCGCGGCGAGTAGGGCCAAACCAGCAGCATTGGGCACCCCCAGAATCATCGTCACAATCCAAACGAGTAGACCGACTACTAAGCTTAAAACCAATTGACCCCGTAAAAAAGCATTCCAGACCCGGCCTAATTCTTGAGCCAGGCGGTGCATATCTTCCTGATAGTCACCTGGAATTTGTTCAAAAATGAGTTTTTTGAGCTTATGGACATCTTTGAGTAACCAAAAATTCAAGACCAGGACATAAACCACAGTTAATATCCCAGTGGTTAGCCCACGAAAGAGGGTAAGCGGATCGGCGGTGGCTATGATCAAAATGTTCTGCAACACATCGCCAACTCTTTGCAAAAGATTGTCTGCGGAGAGGTGATAATTACCAAAAGTAAGCAGTGGACCGCCCTGTGCACTGCGCAGGCTGACGATCAAATCTTCCAGCGTGTGCTGCAAAGAGGTAAATAAACCGATGGCACGTTGAATAAATAAGGCGGGCATGAGGGCTAGCACGGCAATGATCACAATGTAGAGCACGGCAACGGACAGGCCACGCGCCCAACCGGTCTGACGTTGTAACCAATTAACTGGATGGCTTAGAATGAAGGCAAGCAAAAAGGCGACGATCGTCGGAGAGATCATCGCCCGAAATGTCACCAATAATACGATGACGAAGACGACCAGCGTGGTCGCCACAATTATTTTGGTGACATTACTCCAACGTCGGGAGTTCATGGCAGCTTTACATGAGGTAGGGTTAAAAATATTTTAGTTGATCCAACGGCCAGTAGCGCAGCCAAACGCGGCCCAAGATATAGCCACGTTTGATGGGACCAAAAACGCGACTGTCATTGCTGTTGCCGCGATTGTCACCCAATACAAAATAATCTAAGGGGCCTAGTGTCGTCAGCGCCATATTTTGATTAGATTCATCGTGCGGAAATAACTCGGGCAATTGCTGGCCATTAATATAGACCAGGCCATGACGAATTTCTACCGTTTCACCAGGCAAGCCGACAATCCGCTTGACGAGCAACTCATCCATCGCTGGCACTTTTAAGACGATAATGTCATCGCGGTTCGGCGAATGAAAACGGTAGCTGATCTTGTCTATGATTAAACGCTGACGCGCCGACAGATTGGGCTCCATACTCTGGCCAAAAACTACAGTGGCTTGTGCCAAAAATAGATGGACCGTCAACGCCAATAAGAGGGCCGGCAGCACAACCTGAACAATTTCTTGCAATATGACTTGCATAAATGATGGCCGCTTGGGCTCTAGCCCTTCCGGCTGCCCAGTCGTGTTTGTAGTATCATCTCGTTTATTGACATCATCTCGTTTATTGACATCAGTAAGAGGTTTGAGCTCGTACATATTCTTCCTTCGTTTAAAAACATGCAAACTATATCGGAAGTTCACAAGTAGCTACGCCGTTGCGAGATTTGCCACGCGGCAAATTATAACCAGTCTAGTCAGTATAGCGGGAACATTTTAAATTATCAAATGTATCGAGACCTTCCTCACACAACACGGATCGTTCCTGGCGCTGTAGATGTTCTACTATGTAAATCGTGATATTTAAATAAATCCTTCGAGTCGCCGAAAAATGTGATTTTTATCTTTAATTTGCATTAAATTAAGTAGAAATTCTGACTAATATCATAAAATTGAGATGACAAATCTACGTTCTATTTGCTTGTGCCTAGCGTTAGTTTGACGCTAAAACTGACGATGGCTATACTTTGTTGTACTTCGATCTGTTTTTATCTGCAATACGACTTAGATACTTTCACATCCCAGTGCCACCGCCTTACACTTGCCATCAAACTACAGATATGCTATTTTGGGGAATTATGAGATTCCGTTGGGAAAATCTGTAAGATGCTTGAAAGTTTTTATCCATATTGTAGCCACCTCTTTCTGATACAATGTAAGCTATTGGTCATTGTTGCTAGCAGAGGATTTGTGCCTATTTCTCAGCAAAAGAATTATCTTGACTAACTATTCTAACCACTATCGTAACCACTATCGAGTAAACTATTACCGTATGCTGTTCCAGCGGATAGTCTTGGTGTTGATGAACCTTTCTCTGATCCTGGCGCCTTCTTTGACTATTGCGCGCGCCCAAGATAGTACGGGGATCGTGACTTCTACGGCTATAAGTACTACAGCTGCCAATGTGACCCTGAATCCAACTTCGAACGGGACTATCCCGCCTGTGCCGACCGTGAATAGCGCTACGAGCGCCGCAGAGGATACGGCGTTTGCGGCTCAAATTGAGGCATTTGTGGCGACGATGAGCCCCGCTGAACGAGTGGGTCAGCTTTTTGTCATCACGTTTGATGGCAATGAGATCGGGCCTGACAGCGATATCGCCCAATTGATTTATACCTATCATGTTGGGGGCATCGTCCTTAGCCCAAAGACGCGCAATTTTAGTAATGCCAAAGGCGAAGATACGCCGCGGCAAGTGGCCAAACTTGTCAATCAATTGCAGGCGACTGCCTATGGCTACTTTTTGCCATCCGTGACTGCCTTGAACCCGATCATGCCGGAAGCCTGGCCACCGACAGGCACGCTTGCGCTGGCAAGCAAACTGGGCGGGGCGCCTTTAAATCTACCACTGCTAGTTGCGGTCGAGCAGTCGGGTGACGACTTGCCTGTGACCGCTCTGCGTCGTGGTTTTACACCGCTGCCGACCCAGATGGCGCTTGGCGCCACCTGGGATACAGATTTGACGCGCAAAGTGGGGCAAATTGTTGGGCGTGAGTTGCGTGCTGTGGGGGTCAATATGCTACTGGGCCCCAGTTTAGATGTGATCGAACAACCGCGGACCGATAGCGTCGGCGCGTTGGGGGTGCAATCGTTTGGTGGCGATCCTTACTGGGTAAGCCTATTAGGTCACGCCTATATCACAGGTGTCCATGAAGGCGGCTCTGGGCGCGTAGCCACCATTGTACGCCATTTCCCAGGCCAAGGGGATATTGATCGGCTGCCGGATCAAGAGGTCGCAACCGTACAGGGAACTTTGCCAGAATTGCGGAGTATGGCGATAGAACCATTTTTCAACGTCACCCGCCAAACATCGACCATTCTGCGTCCCACTGGCGATCCAGGTGCGGCTGACGGTATGATGTCCAGCCATACGCGCTATAGTGCATTACAGGGAACAACCCCAGGCCGCGCCGGGCCACTTAGTTTGGCACCCGAACTTAATATGATCATAAATCAGGGTGGGTTTAAGGATTGGCATGCCGGCGGTGGTCTCTTGATGAGTGACGCTTTGGGCGTTCCTGCTGTGCGTCGCTATTATGATGCCTCTTTAAAAGTGTTTCCGCACCGGCGGGTGGCCCTCGATGCTTTTACTGCCGGTCATGATCTACTGTATCTAAGTGAGTCTCAAGCTGGGTTGGACTGGTCTACCCAAAAGCAGCACATTATCGAGACGATCAAGTTTTTCCAAGCGCGCTATGCCAGTGATCCCGATTTTACGACCCATGTAGATGAGTCATTACGGCGCATTTTGCAACTGAAGTTGCGACTGTATGCGCGCGAAAATTTGGCCAACGCCACACCTGCGATCAACAGCTCACAGGCGACAACCTGGCCGCTGCTTGCGAACAACCCATTGATCCCTTTGCAAACGGTGTTGGTGCGCGAAGCCGACCTGAACATTCTCGACGAGCAGAACCGCAAAGATGCGAATAAGATCATGGAGCAGGTGGCGCGCGAATCAATCACCATTCTCTCCCCCGATGCTTCCCAATTGTCCGATGCGTTGCCAACGTCGCCTGGCGAGACGGATAAACTGCTGATCTTTAGCGACAGTCGCCTGGTGCGTGAATGTGACAGCTGCACGATCGAGGCCGCCCTGGGGCCGGATGCGATGGCGAAGATCATTGAAACCTGGTATGGCTCGAATGCCACCGGCCAATTGCACACCAATCAAGTGGTGAGCCGAACGTTTGCTGATTTGGCAGAACTGCTCAATACGACGAGCAAAGATGCAACCCCATCAGCTTCTGCAACTACAGTCCCCACCCCTACGGTAACGCTACTCATCACACCGACGCGCGAAATCGTTGTGGATGAGCAGGTTGGTGAAGAAGTAGAACCCTCTAGGCCAGACTTGGACAAAAATGTCAAGACCGAACGTTTAATTAGTGACTCGAATTGGTTGATTTTTGCCATGTTGGATGTCGATCCCACCCAACAGACCAATAGTGATATTGTTAAACAATTTTTGCACGACCGCAGTGAGCAACTCAGTGGCAAGCATGTGATCGTTTTTGCCTTGAATGCCCCCTATTTTCTCGACGCGACCGAAATCAGCAAACTTACAGCCTATTTTGGGGTTTATAGCAAGACACAACCTTTCCTAGAAAGCGCCGTTCGTGCCCTTTTTCGCAGCTACCCTCCCATCGGCGCCCCGCCGGTCGATGTGCCTGGGACACGTTTCGGATCGTTGACGGAAAGACTAAAACCAGATCCCAGCCGCCCACTTGAGTTACACGTTATGCTCGGTGATCAAGAAGTGGCGCCATCGGGCGCCAACGAGACCCAACGCCCGTTGAACGCTGGCGACACCATTCGCCTGCGTGTTGGGCCGGTGCTTGATTATAACGGCCAGCCTGTGCATGATGACACGCTGGTCAATTTTCAAGTAAAGTACCAAAGCGAACCCACGGCGTTGATCATTGATCCAGTAGCGACCCGTAATGGCATTGCCATGCGTGATATTCTCCTAGATCGCCCAGGGGGCTTGCTCTTATCGGCCAGCAGTGAAGCCGCCGCCACTAGCAAGACGATGATGGTTAATATTCAGGGCCAGGCTATAGAGAATACAACTGTACCAACCCAAACGCTCACTGCCACCGTTTTAACTTCGGTTGCTACTAATACAATTACTAGTACGCCTGTCCTTTCGCCAACCGTGGCGCCGCCAAATCCGAATGCAACTCCACCGTCGGCTGATACAGCAAGTACCATCCAGCGCGTCAACCTGATTACCTTAGTGATTGCCTTGCTGACCATTGTGATTACACTTAGTTTGCTGCTGATTGTGCAAATTTGGATTCTGCCACGACATACGTTGGTGCGCAGCATGTTATGGGCGACGATCTTTGGGCTTTTGGCCTATATTCTGTATGGGGTAGGTGCCATTCCAGGCAGCAACCAACTGCGCGATTCTTTGCACAATTTGGGCCCTGTGGTGGTCGTATTCATCGCCATGTTGTTGCCCCTCCTTTGGTTGCAACTGCGTACCGAGCATCCAGAGTGAGCCTACTTCTGCGCTATTGATCCCCGGCCCCAGTGCTGCCATTACGCGAAAATTCAACAAAATAGACCGGTATCATGCTGTGTAGTAAGCATCCTCAGATGCGCTGTTTTTGCGATAGGAACGCATCTGAGGATGCTTATAGAAAAACCCTTTAGAAATCGGACAATTGAGGAGCAGGCACGCCTCGTGCCGGCCCAGTCGCACGGGGCGTGCTCCCTCCTCAATTGTCCGGAGTTTATTTGATTTCTCTATTAGAAGCTGTCGGAAAAGGTCGATCGGTGATTGCATAGGTGCGGTTTGTAACCGCACAAGCCTGTAATCAACCCAAGAACTTGCGGTTGCAAACCGCACCTACGCTACTTTTCAGAGAGCTTCTTACTACACTTTACCGAAATAAATTTTCAACTTTCATTAACACTCTTTGTGTATCAAGCTGAGATTTCAATCCTTGGCCCGTTACGTAATATTTTGATAAGGATTTTGTGATAATTAATTCGTAGCTGTGGATTAGACTGCTCTTGCACTTATTTTAAGCCCTATTAATGTGAATTTTATCGATAACGAGGAGTTACAATGGCCAACACAAATATCACAATTTATGGCGCCTATTGGTGCCCTGACTGCCGGCGGAGTAAACAGTTCCTGGGCGAACATCAGATTCCTTATAACTGGGTTGATATCGAACAAGAGCCCGCGGCTGAGCAATTTGTGATCGAAAAGAATCATGGTAAACGGATCATTCCGACGATCGTTTTCGCTGATGGCTCTTTTTTGGTCGAACCAAGCAACGCTGATTTGGCCGCAAAAATTGGTTTAAAGACCAGCGTAGAACGCAGCCATTTTGACGTGATCGTGATTGGTGGTGGCCCAGCGGGTTTGACGGCGGCGCTTTATATGGCCCGCGAAGGGATCGACACCCTGGTGATCGAACGGGCGGCTTTTGGGGGACAGGCCGCCGTCACCGAAAAGCTCGACAATTTCCCCGGCTTTCCCGAAGGCGTTACTGGCCTGGATTTTGCCACGCGCCTGCGCCAACAGGCCCAACGTTTTGGCGTCGAACTGTTGCAGGCGCAGGATATTGTATCGCTGCACAGCCACGATAACTACCATTGCGTGCTCACCAATAGTGGCAGCGAATATAGCGCCGGCGCCTTGCTGATTGCCACCGGCAGCCGTTACAAGCGACTTAATGTGCCGGGCGAAAGTGACTATATCGGGGCAGGCGTCCATTTCTGCGCCACCTGTGACGGGCCTTTCTATAAAGGAAAACAGGTGGCGGTGGTTGGCGGCGGTAACAGCGCGGTCGAAGAGAGCCTCCACTTGACCAAATTTGCCGACAAAGTAACGATCCTGGCGCGCGGCGATCACTTCACGGCCAGCAAAATTATTCAGGAAAGCGTGATGGGTGACCCGAAGATCGAGGTGCGCTTCAACACGCAGGTGCAAGAATTTGCCGGTGCTCACAACAAATTGAACAAAATTAAGCTGAGCGATAGTAAGAGTGGCGCAACGTCTGAACTGGCGGTGGAAGGCGCTTTTATCTTTATTGGGCTTGATCCCACCACGGCCTTTTTGCGTGATACTGGGATCCGTCTGAATCAGTATGGCTTTGTCATCACGGGGCATGATCTGGTACACGATGGCAATCGCCCGGTTGGCTTCGAGCAACGTGACCCGGATTTGTTAGAGACGAGCGTCCCTGGCATTTTTGCCGCGGGTGATGCGCGCGCCGGCAGCACCAAGCAAGTGGCCAGCGCGGCTGGCGAAGGAGCGACGGCCGCCTTATTGATCCGAGAATATTTGAAGACGATCTAGAATCGTATTATGTTATGCTAGCTATGACGTAGGTCATCGCTTCCAGCGTGACGAACCGCCGTAGCCCTACCATCTCGGTATCATCAGGCCTGTCACGCTGGAAGCGATGGCCTACAGCAAATGTGGGAGAATTATCCGTATGAGTCAATTTGCACCAACGATTCAAAAATATCCAGATGCGAGTGCCTTGGCCCAAGCCGCAGCGCATAATTTTGTCGAACTGGCTAAAAAAGCCATTGCCACGCAGGGCCGCTTTAGTCTGGTATTGTCGGGTGGTTCGACGCCAGCGGCCCTGTATAAGTTACTGGCGAGCGAACCGTACGCGACCCAACTTGATTGGGGTAAAATTGATGTTTTCTGGGGTGACGAGCGCTGCGTGCCGCCCGATGATCCCGAGAGCAATTACCGCATGGCCAACGAAACATTGCTGCGCCATGTGCCAATCCCGCCGCAAAATATTCATCGCATGCAGGGGGAACTTGCGCCACAAATCGCAGCGCAGGCATATGAAGCAACGTTGCGAGAATATTTCCATGACGCGCCCGTGGCCAGGCGGTTTGATCTCGTCCTGTTAGGCATGGGCAATGATGGGCATACACTCTCGCTCTTTCCCGGCTCGGAAGCGACCAAACAGGCGATGATTTTGCTGAGCCAACCAGTGCAGACCCAGCCCCATTGGGTGGTTGCCAACTATGTCGAGAAATTCAGCACCTGGCGTATCACGCTGACTACGCAACCGGTCAATGCCGCCGCCAATCTCCTGTTTCTGGTAGCTGGCGCCGATAAGGCAAAGGCTTTGCAACAGGTCTTGACAGATCCGCCCCAACTGCCACTTCTACCCGCCCAATTGATCCAACCGAGCAATGGTCAACTTGTCTGGATGATCGACGAAGTCGCCGCGACCCTGCTTAACAAACCCGCGGCCTAAAATAGAAAACGCCGACCCAAAGGTCGGCGTTTTCTATTTTATTGGGTCGTCAGTATGGATTACTGCAACAGCTTCTGCATTTGAGATACCGTCTTGGTAAAGATGCCATCAGCGCCAAAGAATTCAGGCGTTGCCTTGTCCCAGCCACCAAAAAAGGTAATGTCGAAGAGCTTGCTCACGACAGGATATTGATCCGCCGTGGCTTTGGCTACATCGGCATCTGGCGAACGTAGGCCATGCTTGGCAAAGATCTCCTGGGCCTCTTTGGTAAACAAATAGCTGACAAAAGCCTCGGCGACTTCACGCGTGCCATGTTTATCGGCATACACATCAACCACGGAGACTGGACTCTCGATCAGGATCGTCGAGGCTGGAATGACCATCTCGTAATCCTGGCCGTTTTGCTGACCCACCTTCACTTCGTTTTCATAGGTAATCGCCACATCGCCGACACCCTGTTCAAAGTTGGTGATGCTTTCGCGGGCGCCCTTGTCCAAAGCCGTGACATTGTTCAGCACACTGAGCAGAAATTGCTGCGCCGCGGCATCATCGTCTTTGGCGACGCCGGTCACATTTCCTTGCTTGGCCGCGCCATACAAGGCCAAGATGTTCCACATCGCGCCACCGCTGGTCTTCGGATTTGGCGTCAAGATTTCCAACCCTGGTTGCGCCAGGTCGGCCCAATCTTTGATGCCCTTGGGGTTGCCCTTGCGCACGGCAAACACGACCACCGAATCGCTGACAATCCCGTTATGTGGGCTGGTTTTCCAGTCATGCGTGATCAAATTAGCTTTGGCAATCGTCGTGATATCGGCTTCCAGCGAAAGCGCGGCAACATCGGCCTCAAAACCTTGAACAATCGCCCGCGCCTGGGCGCCGGAACCCAAGTAGGACTCTTCAAACTTTACATCTTGCCCGGTTTTGGCTTTCCATGCGGCCTGGAACAGCGGAATGATCTCGCCATAGGCCTCGCGCGGGGTGGTGTAGGCCCCCAGTGTCAATGTAACTGGGCCACCACCGGCGCTTGTCGTTCCAGCCGTGGCAACGGTATTGGTTACGGTCGTGCTGGTGGAGCTACTGCTAGTCGATCCTGTGCTGGCTGCCGGCGACGGTACGGCGCAGGCTACCAAGCCTAGGATCGAAAGGACAACGACGACCAACTGCATTAACTTCTTATACATCGACAATCTCCTTTAGAATGTGGCTTACGCCTAGGGATAAAGAATCGACATGCTTCACCTACCGTACAAATTGAGACTAACCAATTAGATCGAGCGATCACTGCTGAACTCACCTTCGTTGCCCGATGCAAGTAGCATAGCAAATGCCGCTCACAGACGCAGTAACAGCCTGGTAATAAAATGGTAACAAAAGTAGTCTGTGGCGGCTGGGGCATCTGGCTCGGATCATAAAATAAGCGGACCACTCGTGTGTCTTTTCTGTTTTGCAATTATTTTGGATTAATTTGCAAGAAATATAAAACTATTGAACAATTAAATCATCTGTAGCGCTTTCCGATGCTGCTGCATTGATTCACCCTGCCTAAAAGTTGTCACCCACTTGTTACCAACCTATGACAATTTCTGTTACCGCATGCTGTTATGCTAGCTCCAACAGCCATCACTTGCTTGGTTTGGCTGGGATAATAGCTGGCCTTACTATCCGCATGGATATGGCCAGCTATCGGTTGGATGATGTCATAAAATGAATTACACGCTTACGCATTGCGCCCGCAGTAGCGAAAACGAGCCCTGGCGCGGGCGGCGCGACGGTGGCGTTGGACAAGATGACCAAGCGCTTTGGGGCGCGGGAAGTCCTGCGCGATGTGCAACTTGAGGTGGCCGCCGGGGAATTTGTCGCCCTGATTGGCCCTGGCGGTGGGGGTAAAACCACCCTGCTCCGTGTCTTGGCTGGGCTGGAGGAACCATCGTTGGGCGAGGTCGCCATTCAACGTTCAGATGGCGAAACACTGGCAATTCGCGTCATGTTCCAAGAGGACCGTCTACTGCCCTGGCAATCGGTGATCAATAATGTCACCTTTGGCTTGCCAGTGAGCGAACGCCCACGCGCCCAACATTTTCTGGCCGCGGTTGGGTTGGCCGACCGGGAGCGTGATTGGCCGCGTGTGCTCTCGGGTGGGCAGAAACAACGGGTTTCGTTGGCGCGCGCCTTGGCCCACCAACCCGATCTCCTCCTGCTCGATGAGCCCTTTGGGGCGCTGGATGCCTTGACGCGTGCCGGTATGCAACGTCTGCTCGATGAACTGTGGCAACGTGAGCAACGCACCGTCCTGTTGGTGACCCACGATGTCGAAGAGGCGCTGCTGTTGGCCGACCGGGTCATCGTCTTGCAGGAAGGCCGTTTGGTCAACGATCTACGCGTCACCTTGCCCCGTCCGCGCCATCGTGCGGACCCGTGGCTGGCGACGCACAAAGAAGAATTACTCGATCGCCTGTTGTTAGAGGAATCAAAGCATTTATGACAAACCTAACGACAACCTTGCAGGCCGTTGGCATCTCGGGCAGCCCATCGCCTAACTCGCGCTCAAAGATTCTGGTGGAAAGCACCCTGGCGCATTTAGCGGCCCACGGTGTGGCTGGACAGCTACTGGATCTCGCCGAGTTGCCCGCCGACGCCGCTGGGCCGGCGGCGTGATGAGGCGCTGGATCAAGCGATCCAGCAAGCCACGCAGGCGCACATTTTGATCTTGGGCACACCCGTCTATCGCGCAACGTACACTGGTCAATTAAAGGCCTTTCTCGACCTGTTTCCACAAGCGGCGCTGCGTGGGCGTGTCAGCGGCTTGATCGCCACCGGCGGCAGCCCTTTGCATGCGCTGGCGATTGATCATGGCCTGCGTCCGCTGGTTGCCAGCCTGGCCGGCCTCAGTGCTGCCCAGGGTGTCTACGTGGTCGATAGCCAATTTCCCGACAAGACCCAAGTACCAGAAGCCATTGATCAATTAACCCGTGAGCTAGCACAGGAGTTATATCGCTTGGCGCAGGCGCTGACGGAGGGCTGACCCCTCCCTAACCCTCCCCTACAGGGCTTACCTTTACCCACATGTATTGGTGGGATAGGCAGGATGACAGACAAATAAAATGGCAGAATAGCGCAGCCAAGGCCGATCAGCGCGTCCGTGATGCGCAACGCTGC
>JBBQBY010000036.1:0-23520 GCA_038318235.1 Caldilineales bacterium | reverse complement strand
GACTGACAGTAGCAAGTCGCCTCAGCGCCTAGGATTCCAGTACTTGGAGACATTGGTCGACCGACCTGCCAGGTGGGGCTTTTTCCACCTGGCAGGTCTCGCGATCCCTAGATTATTGTTGATTTGCAAAAGCCTAAAACTTTGGCTGCATCGTCACCTGCACTGGATCGTTGCCACGCAGGAAATCAAAATCCGCGCCCTGCGGCGCTTGTGTCACATGCTGCAAGTAGAGTTGACCGTAGCCGCGCGTATAAGCCAGTTGCGGTGGTTGCCAGTGGGCGCGCCGCCGGGCTAATTCATCTTCGCTCACGTGCAAATGTAACCGGCGCTGCGCCACGTCTAATTCGATCTCGTCACCATCCTGCACCAGGGCGAGTGGCCCCCCTATCGCACTCTCTGGCGCAATATGTAAGACAATCGTGCCATAGGCCGTGCCGCTCATGCGCGCATCGGAAATGCGCACCATGTCGCGGATGCCCTGCTTGAGAAGCTTTTCTGGAATGGGAATGATGCCAATTTCCGGCATGCCCGGCCCGCCAATTGGCCCCGAATTTTGCAGTACCAACACGCTATCTGGCGTCACCTCCAGGTCTGGATCATTGATGCGCGCACGTACATCCTCAAAATTCTTGAAGACCAGCGCCCGGCCTCGGTGTTGCAGCAAAGTCGCCGTTGCCGCTGCATGTTTGATTACTGCACCGTCGGGCGCTAGATTGCCGCGCAGGATGGCCAAGCCACCTTCGGGCTTTAAAGGATTGTCCAACAGGCGAATTACGTCCGCATTGTCGATTTCGGCGTCTTGCACGTTTTCGGCCAGCGTGCGCCCGGTGACGGTCAACGCATCGCCGTGCAGCAGGGGCAACAACTGTTTGAGGATCGCCGGAATGCCGCCAGCGTAGAATAAATCTTCCATCTGATATTGGCCGCTTGGGCGCAAATTGGCGATCAGTGGCGTGCGCTGACTAATTTCATCAAACAGCGTAAGCGGCAAATCGATCCCCAACCGGCCCGCGATGGCGGGCAGATGGACGATGGCATTGGTACTGCCACCGATTGCGCTTAGCAGGGTAATCGCGTTTTCAAAGGCGTGGCGCGTGATGATCGCCGATGGCCGAATGCCGGCGCGCGCCAGGGCCACGATGCGGCGTCCCGCTTGTTCGGCTAGGCGTAGACGGCGCGCGTCGACGGCGGGTGTGGCGCCGTTGCCGGGCAAGGCGATGCCAAGCGCTTCCATCAGCGAATTCATGGTCGAGGCGGTGCCCATTACCATACAGTGACCGTGGCTGCGAAAGACGTTGGTTTCGATCGCCTTATAGGTCTCTTCGGTAATCGTGCCAGCCTGGCGTTCTGCCGTCATACGGCGGCAGTCGGTGCAGGCGCCCAAAATTTGGTCGCGCCAATGCCCATTCAACGCGGGTCCACCAGAGAGCATAATCGCTGGCAAATCGGCGCTGCAGGCGCCCATCAGCGCGGCTGGCGTGGTTTTGTCACAGTTGGTCAAGAGGACAACACCATCAATCGGGTTGCCCCGGATCATCTCTTCGGTGTCCATTGCGGCCAAATTACGGCAGAGCATGGACGTGGGACTGAGATAGATTTCGCCCAGTGAGATCGTAGGGAACTCCAGCGGAAAGCCGCCCGCCTGCCAGACCCCGCGCTTGACGGCCTCGGCCACTTCGCGCAGATGGCTGTTGCAATTGTTGAGTTCGCTGTAGGTGTTGCAAATGCCGATCACTGGGCGGGCCATATCTTCGTCATCATAGCCCATTGCCTTAGTGAAGGCGCGATGCGTGAAACCGGCCACGTGTGGCTCGTTAAAAAAGGCGGCGCTACGGCTGGGTGTCGTGTCAGTAGGATGCTCTGCTTGCATAGAATTTTCGGTCTCTCATCAAGATTGATCGGTTCGTTGCGTGGCCTGTGCATTATATGCCAGTTCGCACCGGATCAAAAACCCACTTTTGATGCGACCTGTGCGTGCGCAGCACTCACCCACAAGTAAAATTTAATGGCGTAACAGGCGCTAAGCTAGTGTTAGAAACGGTTTAAAAAGCCCGCCGCGCCCAATGGCGGGAGCCCATTGGGCGCGAATTCGGCGTCTGCTATGGAAAACCACGCCCAATGGGCCCCCGAAACGGGTTGCCAGCTGGACGTAACGTGTTTTAACACGTTTCTCATAGCAGGCGGCGAATCGGGTACCCCTTGGGTGCGTTGCTGCTTTTTAAACAGTCTCTTAGCGTTGGACCAGCGGTAAATAGATTGACCCCTGGACTGTTTGCCCAGGGAGAGGTGTCTGGGTTGGCGTGGGCGTAGCATTGGGCGTATTGGTCGGCGTCGCAATCGGATTGTTACCGCCATTGGCTTTCCAGGTTTGTAATAATTGTAAGAGGGCCTGGGGTTGGTTGGTCGGCGCGGTATGGGCGGCTTGATCGAGTTCGCTCAGCCCATGACAGGACCTGCAGACGCGCACTTCGCCCGGTTGGAATGTGACCCAAATGCGTTCGCGCACGACGCCTGTCCCGCTGGGATCAATTAATTGCCAGGTCATCGCGCGCTGAGCTGGGACAAAAGCTGCGACTGAACCATCGGCGGCGATGGCAACGCTGCCCGCTTGTTCGGCTGGCGCGGTTGGGTTGGCGGCCAGCGCGGCGGCGTCGTGCAGCGGTTGGGCCAAAACCCGCCGCCCGGCCCGTGGTGTATCACCGCCAAAAGTCAAGCCACGCAATTGATCCGCTTGGAAGATCTGTAAGCGGGCCACATCATAAATCTTGCCACCCGTGCCGGTGGTCTGCACGCCGCCCGGTACGCGTAAATTGAATGGCTGCTGGCGATCGAAATCATCGCGGGTGGTAACATTACGCGTCACCAAGATCGCCAGATTATTTTGCGTCAGATAATTTTGAAATTGCACAGGATCTACACCGGCCTGGCTGAAAATTTGCTGTTCCGGTGCGGGTAATGGGCTATTCAAGCGAGCCGGGCGCGTGCGGGCGCGTACTTCGACTGGCTGTAATTCCCACAATGGCCCACTGTACTGCACCAATACATCGGGGTCCCAATAGCTGATCGTCTTACTAATGCCGGCTGTCAAGAATTGATCCGCCTCTTGGTAATTATTCGCGGCCAGTTTGAGCGTTTGTAGACGAAACGCATAACGCGACCCAGGGTTGGCCTGCGTCCCGGTATTCTGGTCGGCCCGAGTTTCTGCCGTATGCACGACAATGACGGTGCCATCCGCCAATGGTAGCGGGTCGCGGTAGAGGCCAGAATGGTCGGCGCTGGGGGTATCGCTCGTTGATGAAGTGTCGCGATGGGTGACGTAATTGACTTTGATATGGTCGGCATCGAGGAGGGGCGGCGCACTGATGCTGATCAACTGCCCAGCCGCATGCGTCGTGAACTCGGGCGCGTCGATGCCATAGTAAAGCCCAGGGGTGGTGATAGCTTCGCGGATTTGTAACATGTTATCGATCGGGTTGGGGTTGAAACGTGCAATTTGCCCGTAATAATCTAAAAGATTGGGGTCATCGGTCAGGCTGCTTGGGATATAGGCGTGCAATTCGTGCCGACCCAAATGATTGAGCATTTCTTGTTCGGTGCCATCTTCGTTCATTTGCCAAGGAAAGAACTGGTTGTATGAATGGCCGGCCAGATTGGTGCCAGCCAGCAGATCGGTGCGCTCGGCGCGTGGCTCTGGGAAGACTTCGGCGCGGCTGTTTAGGATCGCCGCGTTCTCTGTCTCGTCGGCATAGTTGAAGGTGCCATAACCATCGCCCTGCAATGCATCCGTATCCGCCTGCTGGTCGCGCTGCAAATGATCCCACTGGGTGAAAATCAACCGGCCAAAGCTATCAATTGTCGGCGTAAAATCGCCCGAGGGCGCGTGATTGAGCAAACGCAGATCGCCAGTGGCCGGCGCGAGACGCCAAATCCCTGTGACCGTAGGGGCTTCTTCATACTCATCGCGCTGCGGATAGAGGTGGGCTGCGCCGTTGCGCGTTCGATCACTGGTAAAAATAATGCGGTCATCCGTGCCATAGATCGGACTGATATTATTATAATTCGCCGGCTGATTCGACACTTTGGTGATGATCGGCGTCTCGTTTTGCCCCAGGCCAGTGATTTCGTAAAGCTGCCAGAAGAAGGTTTTTCCTTGAAACTGTTGGGTGGGTGCGCCGATGACCATGCTAAAAATAGCCTTGGTGCCGTCCCAATAAAGGGCTGGGTCACGCACCGCGATGGCGTTGGCGCCTTGCAGACCACTCATGCCATAGCCCGCTGTGGCAGTGAGGTTTTTCAATGTGCCATCCCCATAACGAATCCACAAATCACCGCCGCGCATCGCCGATTGCATGTCGGCCTGATGGTTGCCAAAGACCGAATTAATGGTCGTGAAGTCTGAGGGCAGGGGCGGCTGGGTGACAAATAAAATGGGGTTAGACAAGATAGGGCCAGCCGCCGGGGATCCCGCTTCTGCCCGTGAAGTAGCCGCCCCAGTCAGACTCAAGCACAGCACTAGCATAATACTCAGATAATAGGCCAACGTGAAGCGATATTTCATGGCGATCCTTTCTGGAAAATAATATTTTATTTTTAGAATTGATAATTTATCATATCAGATTTCCGTAAGGAAATCACTAGGCGCTGGTAGCTTGTTATGTGGTCTTATCCACATGCTTGCTGTGATCTACGGCACAGCATCACTTTCGTAGTCATAGCGGGTATTCATTGAGCCACTTGAACCAGCGTATTCACCTCTAGATCACATGGTGCAAGTGGCGGATGAGTCAGGTTAGCTTGGGCAAGCAACAAAAAAATATAAAATCAGCCCTTTCCGAGCGTCATTTTGGGCAAGGAAAGGGCGAAGTCTGGGCTAGTTTTCAGTTGTATTTTGTAGCTAATGCCGGACGAAGGGCAAATAGGCTCTAGGGGACAAATCGCCGGTTGGTAGCGCAGTCGGCACGAGCGTTGGCACCAAAGTTGGGGTGGGTGTCGTGTTGCCCGTGGCGCGCACTTGACCCGAATTGGGATCAAGCAGCAGCGAAGATTCATCCACGGCCTCAAAATTAGCGCCTGTTATCTGTCCCAATTCGTGTAAAATATCGTTGTCCCACCGTTCATCGGGCGCGCCCGATATATACCAGGAAGAGCCGTTATCGGCCAGGATCATGCCATATTTCTTCATGGCGCGCAGGATCACTTGCACGGTTGGATCGAAACTGGCGATATTGAAGTTGGCCTTCAAACGGAACCGTTGACCCATGGGTGGATATTGGGTACCCGTAAGATCGGATGCCTGATGGCGCGCCGGCCAGAGATAGGTGTTGCGCGTCTCGGGCACGGTAAAGCGAATGGCATGGTTGATTTCGCCGCTGGCTACTTCGTCATAGCGCACCAGGCCAGGCAAGATTGGCAAGCCTGCGGCGTCAGCGGAGGTCCAAGTGTCCGGCCGCAGTTGATGGCTATGGAGGTCATACTGCGCACTGGTATAAACTTCCCAGCTACCATCGTCCAGGGGAACCGCCTTATACAACTCATAAAGCATACAGTTGCTTTTTTCTAACACGAGCACATGGCGATCACCATTGCTGGCCGACCCGCCTTCGACCGGCGCATTCGTCGGCACAGGGTAAGGTCCCGGGTCGCTTTCGTCTGCATAGCCATCCGCATTAAACTGGATCGCCACTTTAGGCTGGCTGCTTGGCACAACGACGAACGGGATCCCAATCGGGCCCCCATCATAAAGCCCGGCGCCAAAATCCGGATGGACTGGCTCGGTTGCCCCAATCGTGTTGACATAGGCTGTGGAATTGTGGTCTACGGGCAAGGTATCTACCGGCACATTCCAGACGTTATCGGCGGGGAAAACTTCGCAACCCTCGATTGAATTTACCTGAGCGGGTGCTGCGCCGGTCAAGGTGACCAGCACTAAGGCACTGGCGAGCAAACGATAGCAGAAAGTAAATTGACGCGAGCCTGGCATGGTTTTCTCCATTTTCATGCTTGATCTAGATGAAAGCGGGGTGATCCTACACCACGCGATGCCCAACGTCAACAAACAAAGCGACGGCGTTGGTGCGCCGTCGCTTGTCCGTATTGCTTGCGTAAGTTTGTGGATAATTCAGTCGTCATCGGGCACCGCCCTGGAATTAGGCTGATGACATTAGGCTAGGGGCGTGGAATTGTCCCGCCTGGCCCTTGGGTCGCTGTTTCTGGCGGTGTTTCTGGCGGTGTTTCGGTCGCTGTTTCGGTCGGCGTTGGTGTATCGGCGGGCGTTGTCGTTGGCGGTTCTGGTGTAAAGGTTGCCGTAGCGGTTGGGATCGGGGTTTCTATGGCTGTTGCCCCGCCAGGTGCTGTCGGTATAAACGTCGCGGTTGGTACTTCCAGGTTTGGCGTGACTGTTGACTCTGGTGCTACGTTATGTGGTGTAGGTGGTGCCGGTGTCGTTGGTAGACCTGTCGTTGCATCCATCGTACCGGTCGGTGTAATCGCCGGTATTCTTGTCGCTGTCGGCGGAATGGGTGTGCTCGTTGGGTTTATGTTTGGGCTGGCAAACCGCAAGACTGCTGGCAAATAGAGTTCTGCCCCAAAGATCTCAACGAAATCAGTGGTCGTATTGCTCTTTGCGCCGCAATTTATGCAGCTAACGCTGCCAACGAGATTCTTTTTGCTGGTTGTGAAGGTGTGGGATAGGCTAGATTCTTTCGTGACCGTCATCTGGCCATCACCAAAATCCCAAGTATAGGTCGCGCCTTGTACAGGATCTTGGACTGTAAATTGGATGGGCTGGTTGGGCAGAATTAACGGCGGCGTGATGATCACATGCGTTAAGACTTCATTCGACGGCACCCCGACATAGGCCACCGTGCTTGTCTCAAGCAGACCTGCAAGCGTGATAGCTTTGAGGGCAACTGGATATTTTCCTGGCGCGCCATAAGTATGCGCGACAATATAGTTTATCCCGGTTGTGGTCGTGCCATCGCCCCAGTTCCAGTAAAAGGTCGCTGGCGTGTCGGGAGGATCGAGGACCGCGATAAAGGTGATCGGTTGGCCGGGCGGCTTAGGGCTATTATCAAAGATCGTGAAAACATCCGACAGTTTGGGCAAAACGAAGACTGGTGTAGTGGTCGTTGCGCTAGAGACGCTGTTGGTGGCCACCACCGTGAGATCATACACACCCGGATTTAAATATTTGGGCGTAACGATCGGACCAATACCCGTGAAACCGTTGCCAAATGTCCAGAAATATTGTACATTAGTGCCGGTTTTGACAACAGCAGTAAAACTACTGGGTTCCGCACCTGCAACAAGTTGAGTATTACCTTGGATAGCAAGCCCGGTGATAGGCTCCTCAGTTACGTCGATCCGGACTTGTACACTTTCATGGTAGTTAGAGTAGGTGCTGCTGCTGGTGCTAACCGTTGCTACATATCTACCCGGTTGTTGATAGATATGGCTAATAGCTGAACCCTCCTCCGGACCCTTGCCCTCACCGAAATCCCACACGAATTTGACATCGGAGCCTTGTTTCACCGAGGCAATACATATGGTGGGACTACTGGCGACTACAGGGGTAGTGCAGCTTGCACTTAGCCCATTTGGGGGCAGTGGTATGGGTGTAACCTTAGGTAGAATGCCGACCAGGGTAGTCGCTTCGTAGCTGCTGGTGCCATCCGACGCGATCACTTTGGCACTAAAGGTGCCAGTGCCGTTATAGCTATGCTGAACAACGGCCCCTACATCATGGGTCTGACTGTCGCCAAATGTCCATTGATAAGTCAAGCCTGGGACCGTAGCTGTGGCGGTAAAGGTGACGGTGTCGCCCATGTATTTTGGGTGATCTACGGGGCTATCACTGATGGCGACCAGACCAAAGCCGGTGGCAATAACTGGCGCTGATGGCTGCGAATCTGGCGAATAACTGACATCGGCTTGGGCCTGTGCCAGGGCAAAAGGAGAAGCAAGATGGTTGGGAGCAATCATTGCCAATCCCAGGATAATACAGAACAGACAAAGGAACTTCAGCGAATTTCGGGGGTGCATAGCTTATTCCTCGACTTGAATGGTAGTAATGAAGGGTGCAAATTTCAAGCTGTTCTAACAAATCATTTAATTGTTGTCAGAGATCATTTGATTAAACGATGTTTCACCTGATTTTCAAACAAAAGAATTGGGATAACAAAGCTGTTTTGGCCAGCTATACTCAAATCAAATTAAGAACCGGAGTTTCTAATCTTCCTGGAACCCTTCAGACATTTCAGGGTAATCGAATCGATCTGTGACCCCTTCCAGGAAGATAGTTGACGAAAACTCCGGGTTTCATTCTGAACTCAATATAGCTTGCGCCACAGCTTGCGCCACAGCTTGCGCCACAGCTTGCCGTTGCGCAAACTTAAAGACGATGCATGATCATTATACTTACCTTAAATCGTCCTATTTTTATACGAATACCCTACTGTTGCTAGGCTATTATACTTGGATTCCTAGTAATGTCAATTACTATTTTCTGGCGAATTTTGTTGCCAGGCTTGGTCACCTGGTCCATTCATGTGCTGATAAAAGGGATCATCCGGCGTGATCGAACCGCGCAAAACGGGTTGTCCTGTCATTGCCGACTTATAGAGGCTAGCGAGAAATTCAATCGTACCGCGCACGCCGGGGCCGCTGACTGGTGGCCGTTCGTTGCGCCCCATACTGTCCAGCACCGCGGTCAGTTGCGCGGCATGGGTAGAAGCAACATCAGTTTGTGTTGTCTGCAACTGGGCAAGCGTTTCCACAGTAAGCGCATCTTTTTGTGGCGAGTAGCGCCAGTTTGCATTCGCATAGCTATAAAGGTGATTCAGCTCGACGGTGGCTTTTTGAAAATCGAAGCGCATATAAGATTCTTCACGCGGTGAGTTGACGCTGTTGGTCACGCTCGCCATCGCCCCGTTGGCAAACCGGATGCTCGCCATCGAGACATCTTCGACTTCAATCGTATGGTTCAACGTGCCGATCATGGCGCGCACTTCCTGCCATTCGCCAAACAGCCAGAGCAGAAAGTCGATAGCATGGATGCCGTGGATCATGGTCACCCCGCCCGATTCAGTGGCCCATTTACCGCGCCAGGGCACCGCATAATAGGCATCGCTGCGCCACCATGTGGTTAAAGAAGTAGCAACCAACGGTCTCCCCAGCGCACCCGTCGCGATCAACTGTTTCAGATGTTGGCCGGCTGAACCAAAGCGGTATTGAAAGACGCTGCTGCAATAATTACCGGTGCGTTGTTCCGCGGCTTCTAGCCGATCCATCTCGGCCAGCGAGACACAGAGCGGTTTTTCGCAGAGCACCCAGGCGCCTGCCTCCAAGCACTGAATGCTCAGATCACAGTGCGTGCCAGGAGGCGTGCAAATGTGTACCAGATCGGGTTTTTCTTGAGCCAGCATCGCGCCCACATCCGTATAACGCGCCGGGATGCTATGGGTTTCACAAAAGGCATCAACGCGGGCCGCATCAATGTCAACTGCGGCGACTAACTGCGTGCGTTGGGCTTCGTGGCGTTGCGCGGTGACATGGGCGCCGGCGATGCCGCCGGTGCCGATAATGGCGGCGCGAATGGGTTTTGTGGTCATGACAATTTCCTGATTAGGCCATCAAGCTCGAAAAATAATCATTGATAGGTGGAGAGCACGCTTATTTTAATGCAAAGCGCTGGGCATGGCAAGCAAGCCGTTGTTAGGCTATAGTATATAATTGTGGAGCGGTATAGCTGGCTTATTTCGCTTAATTTCTATCTGATCGGTTGAAGAGGCATAGGATGGTTTCTACATTTTTAATTGGTGGTGGTTGGGAAGCCGTGGGTTTTGTACAGACGTATGGCCGCTTTCTCCAAGCCGCTACGCGCCGCGCTGAACGCCGGATTGCGATTGTCGTGGCCGAAGAACCTGGTGTTGCAGCTCAGGCGCGCTTTCGCCAATCGCGTGGCGCATTTGAAGCGGTTGGGGCGGCTCCCGAAGATTTTTTTGGTCTTTTTGTCGCCGATACGGCGCCGCTCACCCTCGAAGCGCTGGCGGTGCAACGGCCAACCGGCGTTTTTGTCTGTGGCGGTTTGACGCCAGCCTATCAGCGGGCGCTCTGCGTCGATCTGGCCTGGGTAGATTATCTGCGCGACAGGCAAATCCCTTATGCCGGATTTTCCGCGGGCGCCGCGATTGCGGCCACAACCGCAATTGTCGGTGGCTGGCAACGCCAGGTGGATCAGCGGACGATTGCGATTGCCGACGAGCAGATCAGCGAAGATGAGACCCTGATCGACGTGCGCGTGGGGCTGGGGTTGGTCCCCTTTGCGGTTGATGTGCATGCCAGCCAATGGGGAACGCTGACGCGGCTGTTGCATAGCGTGGATCAAGGGGCGGTTTCGCACGGGTGGACAATTGACGAAGATACGATGCTTGAGGTCAATGAGAATGGTGTTCACGTGCATGGCTTGGGCCATGCCTATCGTGTACAACGCAGCAACACGGGCGCGCTTGAACTGAAAATTGCGCGCGCCGGGGCAACTTTTGAAAATTAGAATAGTAGATTACCTATTTGGGGAGCGTAGGCAATGCGGTTAGAGGCCGGTTGTGAGATTACATTTGACATTGTTGGATTGACGCCGCTGGTGTTAATGTTGCGCCCACGCAGCGGTTATGGGCAATGGATTACACAGGAAAGTTATACCTTGACGCCAAGTGTGCCGGTTGTGGAGTATGTTGACGCCTATGGCAACCTCTGCCAGCGGCTGGTGGCGCTGCCTGGCCTTTTTGTGGTGACGGCCAGTGCTACGGTGGAGACCGCTGACACGATCGATGTCCAACCGGGGGCGCCATTGACCCTGGTGCAGGATTTACCCGACAACGTACTTCAATTTTTGTTGTCGAGTCGCTACTGCCAGGCTGACTTGCTGGGCGACTTGGCCCAAGAAATTGTGGCGGGGATAACGCCCGGTTATGACCAGGCCGAGGCGATTCGCAGTTGGATCCATGCCAACATTGAATATTGCTATGGCGTCAGCAATGCCTCCACTTCGGCCCAAGATACGGCCGAGCAGCGGGTGGGCGTCTGTCGAGATTTTACGCATTTAGGGATCGCCCTCTGCCGTAGCTTGAGTATCCCCGCCCGCATGGTGGTTGGTTACCTTTATCAGCTTGATCCGATGGATCTCCACGCCTGGGTTGAAGCCTTTATCGCAGGCCGTTGGTATACGTTTGATGCCACTCAGGATCAGCCGCGCGGCGGACGGATTGCCATTGCCTATGGACGTGACGCGGCTGACGTGGCGCTGGCCACCCAATTCGGCCCCGCCACGCTTACCAATTTGCGTGTTTGGGTCAATGGATAAGGGCAAAAAAACGTAAGGCAAAGACGCAGAGGCGCCGCCTCTGCGTCTTTGCCTTACATAACATGCATAAATTATGTGCGACCCTGGTGCCATAGTCGTACGATTGATATCAACGATAGCCCCAAGGCCAGCGCCAGCCCGGCGCCAATCCAGCGGCGTTGGCTTAGCACAGCTTTCCGGGCGTCGTCTGGCAGATTACCGCCGCGTTGTAACGTTTCGGCGCGCCAGGCTACTTGTTGGACCATACCCGAAAAGATCAAGGCGTGGATCGGGTATAAGAGATACCAGTAGAGCAGCCCCAACAAACCTTTGGGGGCAAAGAGCGCACTCTGCTGGAGTAGGGTCTGATTATTTGGTTGGGGCTTACTCTCAAATTGCAGCCAGGCGCGCCCAGGCACCTTCATTTCGGCGCGCAGACGCAGCAAACTCTCTGCCTCGACTGCTTCGACACGCCAGAAATCGAGCGCTTCACCTACACGCACTTCCTTGGGATGGCGGCGACCACGGCGTAACCCTACGCCACCAATCAGGCGATCCAAGATGCCACGGAAGCGCCAAGCCCAGTCAAAATAGAGCCAGCCGCGGGCCCCACCTAAACTTGTGTAGACGCGATAGACGACCTCGGGTGGCGCATCCACCACCTGTTGGCGCAATTCAATGATCATGCCATCCTGGGTGGTTAGGGTGACAGGTGTAATGTCGCCTTGACTGGTGGCGAGGGCATCGCTCCAGATCGTTTCTATATCACCGGTATCCAGCTTCGCCAGCGCCCGTTTGACGGCTAGTTGGTAGCCGACTGGCTGAATTTGGGGAAAGAGCTTTTGCGCTGTATCCTGGCGAACAATTAACTCGTTGCGCAGACCTTCGATCAAAGGTTTTGCCATGGCCGCGGGAATCGGCGTCACCCAATGCACCCAATACGAGGAAAGACGCGGTGTGAGCACCGGCACAGGCAAAAGAATGCGATGGAGACCGCGGGCCTGCGCATAACCCAGCATCATGTCGCCATAGGTGAGGACATCGGCACCACCAATCTCAATCGCTTGACCAGCGCTCTCTGGTACATCGAGCGCCGTCGTCAGGTAATTCAGCACGTCGCGAATGGCAATCGGTTGGGTGCGCGTATAGACCCATTGCGGGCAGACCATCAACGGCACGCGCTCAGTCAGATAGCGCACCATTTCAAACGAAAGACTGCCCGACCCGATAATCGCCGCGGCTCGAAATTCGGTGACGGGCACGCCAGCTTCGCGCAAAATCTCGCCGGTCTCTTGGCGTGAACTCAAATGTTCCGAAAGCTGGCGATTCGGGTCAACCAGACCGCCGAGATAGATGATCCGCTGGACGCCCGCGCTTTTCGCCGCCTTGCCAAAGTTGCGGGCCGCCGTCAAATCACGCGCGTAAAAATTGGCGCTGCTCTTCATGCTGTGGATCAGATAATAGGCTACATCGACATCTTGCACGGCTGCCGCCAATGTATCGGCCCTGAGTACGTCGCCCTGCACAATTTCCACCTGATCAAACCAGGGCCGACCGAGCAGACGGGCCGGATCGCGGGCCAGACAACGCACGCGATAACCGGCTTCTAACAGACGCGGTACAAGCCGACCACCGACATAACCAGTGGTTCCGGTGATTAAGATTAATTTAGCATTGTTTTTCTGCATCACTATCCTCTATCCTATCGCTTATGATAAAATCAATTTCTAGACCAATATAGCGTGGAAGCGAGAATTTATCTGTAGTTTGCAAAGGTGTTGTTGGATTTTTGGCTATAGATTTGGATATATATATGGATGGATGGATGATGCCCTAAGCGCCTTGCTTGATCAACTCGCGACGGAACTGCCACGCATCGCCCAAAGCTGGCAAGCCTGGCAGATTACGCCGATCACAGGTGGCGCGAATAATCTGCTCTATCGTGCCAGCACAGCGCAGGTTGATTACGTGATCAAATTCACGGTGCGCGATGAACGGGACCGCGCTGGGCGCGAATATACGGCCCTGCGCGCGTTGCAGGAGTCCGGATTGTCGGTCGCGCCGCTAGCCATCTGGTGTGATCGTCAACGCTATCCGCAACCGGTAATCGTTCAGACCTGGCTCGACGGGGCTCCGCTGACGGCACCGCCCCAAACCTCAACCGAGTGGGCGGCGCTGTTGCGGCACTATTGTACAATTCATCAGGTTACGCCGGCGCGCACCACAGTTGGATTGGCCGAGGCTACGCTCAATGTCGCCAGCGGCGTGGCCGGCAAGGCGCTTGTTCAACAACATCTTGCGCGGATTCCGCGCGCCGCCCGCGCCACTTCGTTGCAGAACGTGCTAACTTGGTTTGCCACGTGGACACCGCCAACGTGGCCGTCACCCCCACGGGCGCTCTGTCGGGTTGACGCCAACTGGCGTAATTTTATTCAGCGTGAAGCTGGGTGGGCCTCGGTCGATTGGGAGAACAGCGGCTGGGGTGATCCGGCCTTCGAACTGGCTGATTTGATGACGCACCCAGCCTATGCCATCATGCCCGCGGCGCACTGGCACCGATTGATTCTGGCCTATGCCGAGCAAATGGCGGATCCGACTGCGTTCCGGCGCGTTTACACCTATTACACGATTATGTTAGTCTGGTGGGCAGTGCGCTGGGCCCGTTATTTGTACGAAGTCCCGCGTGGCTTAGACGCGCGCTTGGTTGAGCGGCCTGCCCATTGGCAAGCGGAAACCGAGCAGAAATATGCGCAGCATATGGCGCGCCTCGTCGAGCATATTGCCACGCTCAATGATGGATCGCCCGTTTGATCTTGCAAGAACCGTGTTACACAGAGAACGCAGAGAAAAACTTATACAGAGCACACTGAGAAACAACATTGCTAGAGCAAGTTTGCTTTGTCTCCCCCTCTCCTTGTCTTCCCCTCTCCTTGTCTCCCCCTCTCCTTGTCTCCCCTAGCTGTCCACCTGCACCTTGGTCAGTTCAATTTGATTGCCTTGTGCTTGACCATCGGCGGTGTGAATGGGGAGACATTCGTCGCCCATGTACATGCCCACTAATAAACTGTATTCACCGCTGCTTGCATTGGGTTCGACGGGTAATATAGCGGTCGGCAAGCGTGTCACCTGGCAACCAGAATGTGGTCGGGTTAGCCTCGCAATTGGGTTGTCCATCGCGTTGACCGACCTTGCGGCCGTCTTTTAAGTCGATCAACTGCACAAAGACCAGATAATCTTTGGCAATCGATTTTGTCGCCTGCCAATAGAGGGTCAAAGGCAACGTCTCGCCGGGTTTCACCGCTTCTTGATCCAAGTCATGGCCCTTGAGCCAGATCGCATCGCCAAGCCGCAAATTGAGCGGGTGTTGAATGGCCGGATCGCCAATCGGCCCATTCGGGAGCAGGTTTGCGCCTGCCAGGGCGCGATCAAATTGTTCGGCGTAGGGCTCAAGGGGAAATTGTTGGACTGGGCGGCCCGTTTTGCCCTTTTTATAGATCTCCAAGCCGGGCTGTCCATTCACCAGCACCGTACCGAACAATTCATGATCGGTTTGAATTTGGCGGCGCAAATTTTCTGTAGCCTCTGCACGCCCCGGTTCGACCCGATTGGCGAGAATGTAATAATTGGGCGCGTCGCGGGCGCAATCATCAGCACCCCGTGTATACCAGTTGGCCACTGTATCCGTGACGTTGGTCGCATAGTTGCCCTGGAGCACGCCCGCCGCGTACAGACCAGCCACAGTTTTCCAACCCGTGTTGAGTGGAAAACCAAAAATTGCCACGTCGGTAGGCTGTTCATACGTCACCCAATAGCCGCGCGGCCGATTGATCGACCAGGTGCGCAATACCTCGACATCATGATAGACAAAATACCAATATTCATAAACACCAAAGACTAGCACGGTCCCGAGCGCAATCGGCACGGCAATCAGTTGCTCCGAGCGCAATGACCAATGCTGGGTGATGGCCTGCCACCCCCGCGCCATTACCAGACCGACCAACAAGGCCCAGGCCATAAAGAAGCGATAGACATGGGTGTTGGGAATGGCGGTAAAAAAGATTAAAGAGCATCGGCGCGCCAAACCAAAGCCAGATGACGCGCTCTTCTGTGGGGAAGTTGGGCATCAACCAGGCCGCAACTAACACTGTCGCAAAGAAGAGCCAGGTATAGTCAACCTGACCCAAGGTGAGCCAGGTGGGTGACCAGAAGGTAAGCGCCATGCCGCCGAGCACAAAGGTTGTGGCCAGCCAACGCCATTTGCCCACCAAATTGCGCGCAAAATGTAACAGCAAGCCGATAATGGCTAAACCGATCAGGGTGAGCACATAATCGGTTGAACTGTAGTGGGTCGTGCGATTAAAAAAAATCGATGAGATTGTTGTACGTGCCGCCCGCTCCCAGGCGATACCCAACCAGATAGCCAAAGGTCTCTCCAAAGTCGGGTTTGAGCACAAATGGCAGGTAGAAGCTAGCGAGTAAAATGCCACTGCAAATGACCGGTATGATCAAGGCGCGCGCTTAGTAGACGCAAGGGCGTGCCAAGCCACCAGATGCGCCACAGCAAATAAGCAATGGGAATGACTACCAAAATGGCTTCGTAATGCGATAATAGACCGGTGGCCAGGAAGCGTGCCGTCAAGGTAAAATAGCGGCTGAGCGCTTGGGGCTGGCGCACGAGCCGCTAGCCGATTAACACCATGAGCACGGTCATTAAAAAGACAATGCTCTGATATTGGACAATGTGCGCAAAACCAACAAAATAACCATCCAGCGCCAGCAGTATCGCCGCTGCCCAACCCGCCACCGGTCCCAATAAGCGCCAGCCGAGCAAAAAAAGGGCAAAGAGCGCGGCGAAATTGGTTAGCGTAAACGGTAAACGGGCCGTGGTTTCGGTTAAGCGCTCGGTGAGGGCATAGACTACGGTCGGCAATAAAATTTCTGCGGGGCCTTTGCGATGGATAAAGAGTGCATTTTCATAGCCCTGAATCACATTCGCCGCATAGAGGGTGACCCGTGCTTCATCGCTTTGGAATTCGGCATAACCCAGATTGGTGAAGCGCAAAAAGCCACCCGTCAACACCAGCGAAAGGATGCCGATCAGCAGCCAACGACGGTCAATCGTTGGCACGGGCCCAGGCATTAGCGGCGGTGCGACTCAGATTGGCGATCCGCCACCGGCCCGTTCAGCCGCCAATGATTCAGCGTTAGCAGCCCCAGCAAGCCGATGTCAAAGACGAGTAACGTCTGCTCGCGCGTAACGCCATCCGGCAGATAACTGATCGCCAACATCGGGATGATCATGCAGCTATACCCTGCCGCCCAGGCTGTATAAACCCTGTTCCCACCAAGGTGGTGACGCCTGACGCGCACCGACTAACCAATGTACAAGGAGTGCGCCGGGCAACAAATTGGTTAAGATGAGCACCGCCAGCGTTTTTAGCCGCAGCGGAATGGGGCTGAGAATGATGATGTTGAGGAAGACTAGCGCTAAGGCGATGAACCACCACTTGAAAGGTCGCAGGCGGGTGAGCTTGAGGCACTTGGCTTGCTGAAGGAGGATTGAGCGTAATGGATGATCGTTTGTTGGCCCAATTGGCACCAGCGTGCTGGTGTAGCCGTTCCATTTAGGCGTGTGATTGATGTGTTGATGCATGGCAGTGATCTAACTGATCTCGGATCTTGATTTGTTGATCGCCAGGAATAAATAAAAATGAAATCATCGACGATGCGCATAAGCGTGTCACAACTTGCTGGCACGTTCAAGATAAAATAGTCATAATCTGAACAGCCCTTTATTGGTGCATTTTGCCTGATTGTAACCAAAATCACATGAGTGTGGGTTGTGATTGCCTATTTGCCGAATTAGTTTGCTTCCTCTGTTCATTATTCTGTATCTATCGAGATAGGGTAAATAGATACAGAATGCGATACAGTAACTTGGCTTGCAAAGTGCTGTATCGCAGCGTTATATCGTCTGATATTGTTTGTTACCACCATGAATAATTTATAGGATGTGCTCGTTTTGTTGGATGAGCCGGCTTTTACGGGCTGTCTTATCCCTGCTCGTCTAATTGGTGTGCTAGAAGCCGAGCAAACCTTTGGCGGCAAGACCACCCGCAACGATCGCTTGCTTGCCATGGCCCTGGATTTGCCCAATCATCAATCGATCCAAACCCTGGATCACGTGGACACCCAATGATTAGACCAGATTGAGCACTTCTTTATTTCCTATAATGCGATCAAAAATAAGCAATTTGTGCCCCTCGGTCGATCTGGCCCGACGCGTGCGCAACAAATCGCCGAAGAGGGCATCCGAAGTTTCGCTGGTGAAAAGTAGATCCCCGCGCCGATTCCCTGAACTCTCCCCGACTACGCTGTCTTGGTTAAATCGCCTGGGCGCGTCCGTTTTGGGGCGCGCCCTCTAATTTTAGGCAAAAAATCTTCCTGGAAGCGGTCAGGCACCGGCTGGTTAACGAACCAAGCTTTGACCGCTTCCAGGAAGATCGATGCTACCCTACATTGGGGCCATCCTCGCATTTTTTCGCTGTTTGACAAATTAATTTTTGCAAGTAAAATCAATTTAGTTATTCCAAAAACAGATGCGTTGCTGTATCGGTAACGAATCTGGAGGCTCCCTGCTCCTATCCCTAATTTACCCGTATACTGTGCCCATGCCTGGTTTTAATTAGGCATGATCATCAATCTCTTTGTGTATCAACCTACCAATGGTAAGGAGGAAGTGTCGTCATGCAACGCAAGGTGTTCAGTCGAAGGACCTTTCTGAAGTCGGCCACGCTCTCGGTCACGGGTGTTGCATTGGCGGCCTGCGCGGCGCCGGGTGCTCCCCAAGCAACTGGCCAAGGCGGCGCGCCCGCCAACGCACCCGTCGAATTGGTGCATGTGGACCGTAATGTGCCGCAAGATATTGAGTTTCGCAAAGACTTGGCGAAACGCTTCACCGAGCAGAATCCGAACATCACGATCAAAGTTGATGTGATGCCAGACGACTACCAGGCGACGTTGATCACGCGCATTGCCTCGGGTACCGCGGGTGATTGTTTCCGTTATGGCACGCACTACGGCATGGCCAACTGGGCACTACGCGGCATCCTGTATCCACTTGATGATTTTGTGGCGAAAGATGGTTATGATCTTTCGGTCTACTTCAAGGGCGCGATGGATGCCTGCAAAGTCGAGGGCAAGGTGTATGCGTTGCCGGTTAACGGGCATCCGGGCTGGTCGGCCATTTACTACCAACCCGAGCTATTTAAGGACGCTGGCGTGGACGAGCCAACCGACAAGTGGACCTATGATGATATGACCGAGGCTGCGCGCAAGTTGACCAAAGGCAGTGGGGACCAGAAAGATCAGTATGGGCTCTGGGTCGCGGGTTATTATGAGGCGAGCCTGACGCCGATGGATGCGTTTGGCGGCTGGCCGATGGATGAGACCGGTACCAAGGCCAAATTTGATGACGAAAAGACGATCGCCGGCGTTCGCTGGATCCACGATGTGATGCAGAAAGACAAGGTCGCCTTGCCCAACCCCGCCTTTGATACTCGTACCCAACTTTGGTCGTCGGGCAAAGTCGCAATGGTGCTCTCTGGCATCTGGGAAGGCTCCTATCTGGGTGACGTGACGCCAAAGGATAAGACGATGAAGGTCGCCACAGGACCGCTTGGACCCTCTGGACACCGCGGTGGCTTTATGGGCGCGAATGTCTTCCCCGTGCTCCAAAATAGCAAACACCCCTATGAAACTTGGCTGTGGCAGAAGTTTCTTTGCAGCAAGGAAGTGGGCGTGGAAAATGTCAAGCGCATTGGCGAGCCAGGGCTGCGCACGGATGTGTGGGAAGATCCCATTTTGTTGAACGATCCCACGGTCAAGCCGCACTATGAATTGCTCAAAACGGTCAAACCGATGCCCGTGCCGGCCAATGGCCGTTTGTCTGAGATTGCCGATCCGGTGCAACAAATTTATTCGGGCATCTGGCTCGGTGAGACGAGTGTCGAAGACGGCTGTGCCCAAATCCAGACCAAGTTGCAAGCGATTCTGGATCAGCCAAAGCCTGGCGCGTAAGGAGAGTAAGCAACTGCGGTTACACAGAGTAACATAGAGGAGGCACAGAGCCCACAGAGAAAAACGCAAGCTAAGCCGTTTCTCCGTGGGCTCTGTGTAACCTTGCTCTTTCCTGGCTATCTGAAATACCTGGGAGCAATTCAAGCATGCAACAATCACAATCGACCCCACTTTCTGCTGCTACCCTGCCACGTCCCGCGCTGCAAAAGCGCAAACAGAGCCGAGTTGCGCTGCTAGAGGAACTTTGGGGCTACATGTTTATTATGCCGTGGCTGCTCGGCTTCTTGATCTTTACGCTGGGCCCGATGGTCGTGTCGCTGTACTGGAGCTTTACCAAGTACGAATTCCCCCTGCCCGCCAAATGGATTGGGATTCAGAACTTCACGAATGCCTTTGCCAAAGATGAACTCTTTCCCAGGGCGCTCTGGAATACAACGTATTATGTGATCTTCTCGGTGCCTTTAGGGTTGGCGGCTTCACTCTGTCTGGCGCTGCTCCTCGACCGTAAAATTGCGGGCCGCGCCATTTGGCGCACGATCTATTATATCCCTTCGATTACGCCGATCGTGGTCTCGGCTTTTCTCTTTGGCTATCTGTTCCAACCGGAATACGGGCTGATCAATAGTACGTTGACGAGCATTGGCATCAAAGGCCCCGGCTGGTTTAACTCCGTCACTTGGGTGAAACCGACCTTGATCCTGCTGGCCTTGTGGGGGGCGGGCGGGCCGACGATGATCATCTTTCTGGCCGGTTTGCAGAACATTCCTTCTGAGCTATATGAGGCCGCTGAGGTGGATGGCGCGAATCGCCTGCGCAAATTTTGGAGTATTACCCTGCCCATGCTCAGCCCCACGATCTTTTTTAACCTAGTGACGGGCATTATTGCCGCCTTTAAGATTTTCACGGCTGCCTACGTGGCAACCGCCGGTGGCCCAGCCTATGCCAGTTACTTTTATGTGCTGCACATGTTCAACACCTTCTTTAGAGATTTGAACATGGGCTATGCCTCGGCCCTGGCCTGGCTCTTGTTTGTGATTATCATGCTCTTCACGGTGATCCAGTTGCGCTTTGCTCGGCGTTGGGTCTATTACGAGTCGGAGACGGCAAATTTTTAGAGATCAACGACAGTTCTTGCTGAGGAAATATCTATGGCTGCCCTATCACAGGTTGGACCGGCGCCGCTCAAGGCGAAACGAAAACAGATCAGCCTCTTCGCGATTGCGGCGACTGCGCTGACCGTTTTGCTTGCCCTGCTATTTTTCTTTCCCCTCTACTGGGCGATTGTCGGCTCTTTAAAGCGCCCGAATGAACTCCAGGTCATTCCACCGCTCTTGTATCCGCCCCAGCCGCAATGGAGCAATTTTGTCGAGGTGAACAAAGTAATTCCCTTTTACCGCTACCTCTGGAATACCTTGGTCATCACCGTTTTGGGCTCGATTGGCGGCGTGATCTCGTCTTCGTTGGTCGGGTATGGTTTTTCCTCGTTTCGCTTTCGGGGGCGCACCTTCCTCTTTATCATCTTGCTTGCCACCATGGTCCTGCCCAGCGAAGTGACGCTGATCCCCACCTATATTCTCTTCATCAATATCCTGGGCTGGGGCAACACGATTAACCCGCTGGTCATCCCTTCCTTCTTCGGTGGCGGCGCGTTTTCAATCTTTCTCTTTCGCCAATTTTTTGCCAGCATTCCCAAGGACCTGAACGACGCCGCCAAAATTGATGGCTGTGGCCCCTTCCGTTATTATCTGCGCATCCTGATCCCGCTCTCGATGCCGGTGATCATTACGCTCGCCATCTTATGGTTTCAATTTTACTGGAACGATCTGATCGGGCCGTTGATCTACCTAACTGACCAAGACAAAGCGACAATCACCACCGGCTTGCTGGCATTGCGCAGCACACTCGGTGGCTCCTTCAGTCGGCGTGGGCAAGCGATGGATCATCTGCTCATGGCTGGTTCGTTGATCGGCATGTTGCCCTCGATCCTGATCTTCTTCGCCCTGCAACGTTATTTTATCCGCGGCGTCATCATGACCGGCGTCAAAGGCTGAGCCATTGCTTGGCCAAATGTCAGGTTTGACCCACTGTGTAAATATTGGGTCAAACAGATCTCAGGGGGTTGACCATCTTCCAGGCAGCGGCGGTGAAGATCAGGGACATACGAAAGACCCTTGCGCCGCTGCCTGGAAGATTTTGGCGAGGTTACCCCTGAGATCCGGTTGACCCTAAATATTCATTTGTCTGAATTAATGTGGTAAAGCAACGGCCAAAGCTTACTTAACCGCAGAGGACGCAGAGGGGATTTTCTCTGCGTCCTCTGCGGTTAAAAGTTCTGCTTGATTATTTGAGTTATACTTTGTTGAACTGAATGGTAGGATGAATTAATAACAATAAAACAATAACTTTCAACTGCTCAAACTTCCTCTACCCAGTGTACGGGATCGCCAACCGCAATTTCGCCATCGTCCAACACTTCGGCAAACGCACCGCCGCCCCAATCGGCCACCATCGCGGCGCGCAAGCCGGGGTGTGCTTCGTCCATCCGCTCGCATGGTCTGGTTTCGCCATAAATTCGTAAACGGGTCTGACCAATCTGCAAGATGCGACCACGGGTGTTGGCCAGAGCAATCCCACTGACCATTAAGTTGGCGCGCCGCATTTTGGGATCTATCGTCGCGCCGACTTGTGCCGTCCGCGTTGCCCAAACTTCTTTTTCGATCAGGGTTACTTGGCGTTTGCCCCCTTGATCCGTATTGCCTACCAACCCGCGCCTGGCTTGTAAGGTGGCGCGATTCTGAGAGTCCATCGGACCACGTCGTCCACGCTTGAGCCAGATCGCTTCAAGCTTTCCTGCCTTCATTAGGGTGCTCTTTTCTCCACGATAAATTCATGACAAAAGCGTTACACAAAGGACGCGAAGAATTCACAGAGAAAAACAGGAGCGAAAACTTGCTTTTTCTCAGTGTGCTCTGTGCCTCTGTGTAACTGCTTTTGTTGCTTCCGGCCCTACACGCGTCCATGGTGCAGGTAGGTTTTTTCAAAAAAATTGAGCGGTGTTGCGCGCATTGGCGCTAGATTGTCCAGCAAAACCGCCGCTTGTATGGTGGTGCTGTAAGCAACTTCTTCCGCAAAGCCTGGCGCAAAGAAGAGACAAAACGAATCCAGTGGTGTGGGTGAACCGACCGTGATCGTATACGTCTGGCCGTGGTTCAAGAGCAGATAATTGCGCTCATCGACCAGATAACGCTGGTCACCCACGGCGTAATAAGCCGCTCCCTGGCTAAATGTTTTCAACGATAACGCGCCCTGGCCGGACCATGTATGTTGTCTGCTGCGGGCGGCTAAGATCTCATTCGCCGGCATGCTCAGCTTCCACATACGCGTCTAGCAGCATTTGTGTCGCTGCTTCCACCGACGCCAGTCGACCCGTGGCGACCAGCGCCAAGGCTAATAAGCCCAATAACGTGTCCTCGCTGGATGCACAGAGGCGGTAATCGGCCTGGAATTTGTGCTGAATGATGGTGCGCAATTCGCTGATTTTCTGCGCCAGGCCACCAGAAAAAACAAGCTGCTGCCAACTGGATTGGGGCGAAATTCGCAAGGCACTGCTATAGTAGTTCTCGGCCATGTTTTGAAACGCCGCGCGAAAGAGATGACCGATGCTCAGATTATCCTCACGAATCTGCGTGATATGGCCATGCTTGCCCCCGGCACTGTCAAAAAATGCCAAGTTTACATTTAGATCGGTTGTCTTAACTGCCCTGACTGCCTCCGTGATCGTATGCCAGGGATCGGCGATGGTGATGTTTTGAGCCTGGGCCAGTTCGGTCAGCAAATTAACCAGGTGATTGAGCGGACGCCCGGCCGGCACGCCGGTAATCGTATTGAGGAAGCGGCCGAAAAATGGGCGCGTTTGATAGTCGCCTAGCTGTAATTGCGCGGTGATCAGGCTAACTTGCGAACCGGTTGAAATATTGAGCGAAAGTTCGTCGTCGCCCAAAAACGCGCCCACCAGCGCACATTGATGATCACCCACCGGTGTGTACATGGGCAAACTTTTGCCATCTATTTCCAGCGTCCCGACCACTTCGCCAAAGGCGCGC
>JBBQBY010000035.1:0-23594 GCA_038318235.1 Caldilineales bacterium | reverse complement strand
GAGGCCACCGCATCGACGCGCAGACCGTCGAGGTGATATTTTTTTAACCAGAAAATTGCACTGCTGATCAAGAAGTTGCGTACCTCGTTGCGCCCAAAATTAAAAATCTTGGTACCCCAATCGATATGCTCACCCAAGCGCGGGTCAGCGTGCTCGTACAGATGTGTACCGTCAAAAAAGGCAAGTCCATGTGCATCTGCTTTGGAAAAATGGGCCGGCACCCAATCTAAGATCACACCGATCTGATGCTGGTGGCAGTAATCAACAAAATATTGAAAGTCATCGGGCGTGCCAAAACGACTGGTCGGCGCAAAATACCCCGTCGTTTGATACCCCCACGAGCCATCAAATGGGTGTTCGGTGATCGGTAAAAGTTCCAGATGCGTATAGCCCATTTGCTGGGCATAGGCCACAAGGTCGTGTGCCAGGTCGCGATAACTTAGGAAACCATTAGTTTCCGGGACACGCTTCCAACTGCCCAAATGCACTTCGTAAATATTAAGCGGTTTATCCAATGCCTGACGTTCAACGCGCGTATCGATCCACTCTGCGTCTTGCCAACTGTATTTGTCGATGTTCCAAATGCGCGAACTGGTGGCGGGCCGAACTTCGCCGTAAAAGCTATACGGATCGGCTTTATCAATTTCATAGCTTAGCAAACGCGATTTCAAGGCGTATTTATATGCCATACCTTCGGGCAAATTTGGGATAAAAATTTGCCATATGCCAAATTTATTGTGCAGTTGCATCGCATGCGTACGGTTGTCCCAGCCATTAAATGGCCCGATCACACTCACCCGCTCGGCATTGGGCGCCCACATCGCAAAATTGACGCCTTGGATACCGTCCACCACGCGGATATGCGCGCCTAATTTGTCATAACTATAGATAAAATTACCCTCAGTATGCAAGTACATATCGTACTCGGTCAGATCGAGGGCGAAACGATAGGGGTCCTCTAATTCATGTTCTTGGCCGGCTGGGTCAATGACGAGCAAACGATAGGCGAACGGCTGTTGATATTCCAGGAGCAGTGCTTCAAAAAAGCCAGCTGGATCAATGCGCTGCATGGGATAGCGCTGGCCAGTGGTTGGGTTTAAGACAAAAATTTGTGCATCGAGCGGGCGGAAGGCGCGAATGGCTAAACATTCTTTATCCGCAACCGCGACCATATGCGGCCCCAGCACATCATACGGCGCGCCATGATAGCCACCAATGAGTGCGGCCATATCGGCTGGTGGTACGGTTGGTTCGCGTGACATTGACGGGCTGATCGGGTGCGAGGTTGCCATTTTGAATTGATTCTCCTGCCAATATCCATACTTGCGCCACTGGTTGACTATCTCATGGAATGACTGTTACGCCGACATGGTCTGGATGGGCGTGATGAATCACGCCCCTACGCAAGTGCCCGTTGCAAGCCCGGCAGCAAATAATCGCGCGCCACCACTTCCCAACTCATCCCTTGCGCCACGGCCTGACCGCGTTCGAGCAAAATCTGCATGTCACCCTCATCTTTGGGTAAACGTTCAAAGATCCTGTGGGCTGTGGCCGCGCTGTTTGTACTCTCGATCCAGTCCCGCAGGCCGCCATCAATGCGCAGCGCGTCCGTCGGGCTGTGTAATATATACCCTTGCGGCAAACTTACATAATCTGCCACTACCAGATTGGGTAAATTGGCCAGTCCAGCGGCGGTTTTTTCGGCAAAGCCAACACAGCCGCAGACATTGCTAACACAACAAAGCGCACCATAACTCAGTGGCTCTACCTGGGCAATCCCAAACGGTTCATAAATGCTCTGCCCGAACTCCAGGTCACTGCCCTTGCGGATGTCGACAAACTCCATCTCGGCCGGCATCCGGCTACCACAGCGATCTTGGCTCCAACCAAACTGATTGACGAGCACCGCCTGGCTATTCGTCGCCCGCCGGTTGAATGGTTCAACCCCCTGAAAATAAAAGGCAACTTCCTGGTCGATCAAGTCACCGTTATCTCCCCGGTGCTGCACTGGCCAGCCATATTGTGCTTCCCAGGCTTGCACCCATTCGGGACGTCTGCCAGCAGGGTTGCTGGTGCTCACCGTAAAAAGCACAGCGCGTTTGCCGGCTTGGCGCAGTAAACTATCCAAATGTTCCATCACCCGCAGATCGCGCCACAGCGCCTTGGAAAGCACCATCCGCGTGACGTGCGTAAAGACGTAGTCGGGCACATAACCGAGCAAATTTTCACAATATTTCTGCAAGCGCTGTTTAGATTCGAGCTTTTCTGCCAAGGGAATGGTGGCGGCCGGTATCCCGTTATACACCAGGTCAATATTGATCTGGTTGAAGGCGCCGCCGAGAAAGCGCAATTCTTCCACCACAAGGTCACCTACGGCAAAAATATTGTCACAGCGTGTGGCTAGCTTGATCATCACATGTTTGAAAAAATGATCCTGATTGCCAAAGACGGTTTCTAAATCTTGCTGCCATACGCGCGCCTTGGCCAGTGCATTATAAAAACGGGTATCGTGGCCGCTATGCTCCTCGATCAAGACGCGCGCGGTGGCCATCTCATGCGCATAGAAAACTGTCCGCCATTGGCCTGGTTCTGCTAGTTGGGCGGCAAAGACGACCGGCATGCCCAACCATTCGTGCGCAATGATCACCTTTTCGCGCACAGCTAACCCAACGTCCGCCCCGATCGCTTTGATGGCCGCAAAGAGTGGCGTCGCAATGTTGAAATATTGGTTAAATTCGGGATTCCAGCTATAGCGACCGCTGTTGAGGCCATAATGTTGCCAGAGGTAATGCTGAAACCGATCGACTTCCTGGCGATTGGGGTTGGTGGCATCGACCAGGATCACATCGTGTTCATAATCGCCAAAACGGCGTACGCCATAGAGAATGGCAATCGAGAAGCTCTGCTCAATTCGTTGCAATGCGGCGCGTTGCACCTCTGACACGTGATTAAAAATGCCATGCATGCTGCTATAGCGGATGGTCAAACGATTGCGGGGATGAACAAGGCGCTCCATTTCCACACTGTCGGCTGCATTGAGGGGGCCCACCAAAACTGTGCGCTGAACCTGTTGATTATAGGCGTGGGCGCTTAGCAATCCATCTAAAACTGCCCCAATGCCGCCTAGCTTTACCCCGGCTTCATGGGTGGCATGCACAACCAATCGTATTTGTTCAGGCATATCAGCCTCCCGTTTCGTCCGGTGAAATCGGTGGAAAATAATGTGTGGTACGGCTTGTCTTGAGCCCTATAGGCAGCAACCCAGCATTACGCTTGACATGATCGTATTATACAACAGTGCTGATTGAATGTAATCAGTCATTTGTCGGGTTTCTCTAGGGTGTGTAGCGGATCAGCCCGCCATTTTTACCGCCAATCCAGACTCTGCCAGCCTGATCGATGAGCAAAGCTGAAATTTGGTTGTCTGGTGGCCGCCCATTGGCAGGTGGTTGGGTCCAGGTGCGACCATCAAAATATAATAGTCCATTGCCATCTGTCCCTACCCAAAGTTTGCCATCCGGTCTGGCTGCGATCGCCGTGATCGGGAAACCGGTCGCTTCGCTGATCTCGGTGGCGACGCCATCGCGGATACGAGAAAGGCCGCGATTGGTGCCAACCAACAACAGGCCCTCCGCATCAATCGCCAAGGCAGTGATCACTTTGCTGGGCAAACCCAACTTGGTAGCATCGAAAACTTGCAATTGATTTTTCTCAAAGCGGAAAAGCCCGCCGCCATTCGTGCCGATCCACATTTTGTCGCCGTCGGCTAATAAGGCAGTCACATCATCATTGGGGAGCCCCGTTTGTTTGTTCAGGCTAAAGAAGGTGCTGCCATTCCAAACGCTCAGTCCGCTCTTTGTGCCAAACCAGACGCGTTGCTGATTATCCACGGCAATCGCCTGCACTATGCCATTCGCCAGGCCATCTGGCGCCGTATAGACAGCCCAATTGTCACCGTTAAAATAGCTGGCGCCCAGCGCTCCAAACCAGATCCCACCGGCTTGATCCGGTTGGAGCACACCAGTCTCGGTGACAACCAAGCCACTGTTGGCGGTCGTGAAAAGCTGGAGCGCGGCGTCACCCTGCGCGTTCAACTGCTGGATGCCACCCTCGGTTGCGACCCAAATTGAATGATCTTTGGTCTGTGCCAGGGCATGCACCTGATCGCCCACTAGCATTTCATCCGGCATGGCTAACGCGTGCCAACTGCTGCCATCATAGCGGCTAATGCCACCGCCATCCGTCGCATAATATACATTTTCCGCGGCATCCAGCGTCAGATGGGTCAGCGTGCCGCGTGCCATACTTTGGGTCGTGTCATCGACGCTGTTAAAGAAATCGAGACATTGCACATTTACCGGATCAAAGTGACAGATTTCGCCCTTACTAGAACCGATCCAGAGCGTACCATCTGCGGCAATCGCTAAGCCATTCACATCACCGGTTGGGAAACGCGAGGCTAGCACGGAAAGCTGACTGTAGACCGTCCAGGTGTCGCCGCTTACTTGATAGACGGCATCCCGTGTGCCCAGCCAAACCGTGCCCTTTTTGTCAATTGTAATGGCCGTAATCTGATTGCTCTCCAGTGGACTATTCGTGCCGTCAAAAAAGTGAGCGCCCTGGGGTGTTAACACGGAGATGCCAGCCCCCGAAGAGACCCAAATCGCGTCCCGGTTGCCAAGGACGGCCATCGCCTGAACTACATTGTTTTGCAAGCCGCTATTTTGGTTGACATACGTCCAGGCGCCGGTTCGCGCATCGAAAATATCCAACCCATGTTGCTGATAGCCGACAATCAAAAAGCTATTGTCGACACTGCACACCAGGCTGCTTACATCATCAAAGCTCATGGTGCTGTTGCTGCTGTTCAACATTTTCCAACGGCTGCTTTGCAGTTCAAAAATCTGCAACCCCTGGTCGCTGCCAAAGACGATGCCCAGCCCTGGCAGCGGACAGGCCACCACTGCCGTCGTCTGATTGGCGATTAGCCCATTCATCGTCGTAAACTTGAGAAAGCTATTGTTCTGCAAATTCCAGGCCATAACGCCACCTTGCGTGGCCGCCCAAAGCGTATCTTTGTAAATGACTAAATCGTTAGTCTGATTGGCGTTGGAATATGTCTGCCAAGCTGACGGCTGACCGGCTTGCGCCGTTGGTGTCGGGATCAGCGCCACAAGCGCGGTTTGCGTTGGGCTAAAAGCGGGCGTGGCCGACAGGGTACGGTTAGTTGGCGACGCTACCGTTGTGGCCCTGGTTGGCGCATCGGTTACGGCTGGCTGCGTGGCTGACGCGAGCAGGGCAAATAACTTGACGGAAGCGAGCACGGCTTCATAACGGGCGACGGTCGTTGTTTGCCATTGGCTGGCCGGGGCAACGCCCACCATGACAAAAATTTGCTGCGCGTTTGGTTGCACCATGACAATCCGCCCAGCAAAGTGTTTGGCCGTGTCAATACTGGTCAAGTCAACGGTATAACCGCTCGTGTCGTCCACTGTAATCGAGCGACGAGCGCCAATGCGGAAGTTATCTTTTTGGGCATAGAAATTCACATATTGATCAAAGATAGTTTCGAGGGTCTGAGCGGTTTGGGTTGCAAATTGGCTGGGAGGACCACCGCTCAACAAGAAAGCGTCGGCTGCCGTACTATTTTGGGGCAGCATATTCACCGAGCCCGCTTGCAATTCGACCGTATAATCGATTAATGGGCGAAAGGCGAAGCCGCCGGCGTCGACGTTGCGCAACGCTGCTAGCTCGATCTGTTTGTTAGCGGGGATCTGGCTGTGCACCGTAGGGGTTGGCGTGGCTGTTGTTGATAAAATCGGTTTTTCGGCCTTAAAGGTGGCCGGCGCGCGGGTTAGCGCCACGATTGGCAATGTCGTTGGGTTGTTGCGCAAGGCCAACCGCACGACTAGCGCCAATCCCGCCAAAAGCAAAATCGTCACAGCCACCGAGATCAGGCGGAACGACGTAGATTGCACGCCAGAAGACTCCTTTGTATGCATAAAACTCGCGTATTATTGAGCATCTGCACAAGTGTGGATGCTTGCTTGGTTTCAGATTCAGCCAGCCAGGACGCAAAGTGACGATAGAGATTTAGCGCAAAACCGACCTGATAAACTGTTTCAGGTGGCTAATAGTGTAACATTATTATGTTTACGCAGCAAGGCAATATGAAGAAGGTGACATAATATTGGCGAATAGCGTGTAGGGCGGGAAAAAAGCTCACGAAATGCTGTGGCAGACTGTGATTGTGCAGGAAAACGTCCTAGTACAGCGCGGCCTAAGTAAGCCAGTAGATCAGTAAGACAGTCAGCCACTGTCCACTGTGTGACTGTCTCACGCATAATCATTGGTCGATTGGCGCCGCCGTGGACTATTACAGCGTTGGCGAAGTTATGCGGGTTTAGCCGTAGGTCAGCGCTTCCAGCGTGACAAGCCGCGCAAAGCCTGATCACTACTCGAGCAAAAGACGTTTCGATGAACCTTGTCACGCCAGCGGCGGTGACCTACGAATTCCCATCAAAACTTATCCAACGCTGTACTATACTGTCTGGGGGCATAGATGATAAAATTTCACAGAAGTTTTTCTCTGTTAGGTACAGCGTAAAAATTCTCATCTATACCCGTGTCGAGTAGATCGTAAGCAAGCCAACAATTGCGGCAGCCGACTCTATGAAGTTAAACGGATTTTTAGGCAAAAGGGTACGCTTATACTCAAATCAAGTTGAGAACCGGCGTTTTTACTCTTCCTGGAAGGGGTCACCGATCGATTCGATTACCCTGAATGGCCCGACCCTTTCCAGGAAGATCGTTGACGAAAACGCCGGTTTCATTCTGAACTCAGTATAGTTTGAATAGCTACGCCATTCACTTGGCTGGGCGCGCCGTTTGTGTAAGGTCTTTGGGGATAGCGATTGCGCAAGAAGCGCTTGCAGGGTAGACGGGTAGCAGGTAAACAAGCCACAAAACCTGTTTACCTGCTACCTATTTGGTAGCTACTGGTTCACTTGACGAATTTGGGTCAACTGGATCTCAGGGGTAACCTCGCCAAAATCTTCCAGGAAGCAGCGGTGAAGATCAGGGGCATACAGGTGGCCGTTACGCCGCTTCCTGGAAGATGGTCAACCCCCTGAGATCCGGTTGACCCACGAATTTATAAACCCGCCAACTTTTTGCCGTCCGCCAAAATCGCGGCGACGGCTGCTTGGTCGGTGGTTTCAGTATACACACGGATCAATGGTTCGGTGCCCGAGAAGCGCACCAACAGCCAGCCGCCATCGTCCATGATAAACTTATAGCCGTCCAGCGTCACTTTCTCGGTGACTTTATGCCCACCCAAGGTGATCGTTTCCGCTTTGACGGCGTCAAGTTTGGCCTTGGCGGCTTGCTTGGTCGCGTCATCGGTCACGCGCGTATCGATGCGATCGTAATAGTGCGCGCCGACTTTATCAAAAAGCGCTTGCACCAATTGGGTCGGTGTCTTGCCCGTTCGCACCATTGCGTCCAACAGATAGAGGTTGGAAACGATGCCATCGCGTTCGGGTACATGGCCGCGGAAGGCGTAACCGCCACTCTCTTCGCCGCCGATCATGGCGTCGTGTTCCATCATAGCTGGCGCCACATATTTAAACCCGACGCCCGTGTTGACCACCGGCACACCGTAGAGCTTGGCCAGCTTATCGAGCATCGAAGTCGTGCTGAGGGTTTTGACAATCGCACCACGCTGGCCGCGTATTTCTAGTAAATAGTAGGCCAGCAAGCCGTACACGCGCAACTGATCGATAAATTCACCGTTTTCATCGCCAAAGCCACAGCGGTCCGCATCGCCATCCATGATGCAGACACAATCTGCCCCAACGCGTTTGCCCGTGGCCAGGCCCGCGTCTACATTGGGCGGAATTGGCTCGGGGCGCTTCATTTCGGGGAAGATCGGGTTGCGTTCGGCATGCACTTCGATGATCTCGGTTTTGCCGCCGCCCAAGATTTCGGTCAACCAACCGGCACCGTTGCCCCACATATTGTCCACTACCACCTTGAGACCAGCATCCTTGATCGGTTGTACATCGATCAATTCGGCAATGCGCGCCAGATAGGCCGGTTTGGCATCAAAATATTCAATGCTGCCATTTTTCAAGGCAGCGGCCAGTTTTGTAGATTTAATGGCACTGGTGTCGCCGGCGTCTGGAATCAACGCCTCAATTTGCGCCAAGCCAGCGGGTGCAATCGCCCCCCCATGTTCATCGCGCACCTTAAAGCCGCAATCTTCCGGTGGGTTGTGGCTAGCTGTGATATTGATCGCACCCAGCGCACCTTTTTCACCCACACTAAAGCTGATCACCGGGGTTGGGGTGGCCTTGTCGGTCAGATAGACTTTAAACCCATTGCCTGCCAGCACTTCTGCGGTTGTCGCGGCGAAATGTTCAGCCTGGAAGCGTTTATCGTGACCGACGACAACGCTGCCTTGCTTGCCATTCGCGCTTAAATAATTGGCAAAGCCCTGCGCACAACGGCGGACATTGGCGAATGTGTAATCATCCGCAATGCGCCCGCGCCAGCCGTCTGTACCAAATTTTATATCACTCATGCTCTCTCCTTAGCTTATATGTGTGGCGCAATCCATCCTTCTATCCTGAAATCAAGTTGATCGGCTGTGTGTCTAACCTTCCTGGAAGCGGTCAGTCCGCCCGGGGTTAACGAGTTTACTTATGACCGCTTCCAGGAAGGTGGGTTCCCTTGAACGCCGGTTTTTAACTTGATTTCAGGATAGAAGGATGTAATCGCGAATTTGCCTGAAACTGAACAAACTAGTCATAATAAATGCTCATAGAGTATACCAAAAGCACTTACTTAATCTATTTACAATTCTCTTACAATATCTAGGCAGCACCACCCCAGCCCTCCCCAAACAGGGAGGGAGCCGTCACGGGACAGCAGAAGCTACTTCTTCTGTCCCGTGACGGTTCTCCCCCTCGTTTGGGGGGAGTTAGAGGGGGGTGAACGGCGTCTGCGTAACATGAGTTACAATATCTAGGCAGAACCAATCCAATCCAATCTTTTACTAACTATAGCAGGTATGCAGGGGATTAGAAAAGTTCTATACTTTACGGGCCAATCAGGCATCTGTACGAAAATTTTAAATTTGGCTATCTAGAAAGGAGAAATCATGCAACAGGTACAACATAAATTAGCCCTCTGGCTGACGCTGGCGTTGGGGATGGTAATCTGTATTGCCGGCACCGTATTCGCTGCCGCGCCCTGGTCAATGTCCGGCCATCCGGACCGAGCTACTGTCCCCCATGCGCGCCGCGCCGCTGGCACGGTGCCGCAGGCCAACGCCAATGTCGAAGTTCACAGCAATTTCTATTCACCGGCTTCGGTTACGATCAATGTGGGTGAGACTGTGGTCTGGACGCGCGTGGAGGGTTTCCACAATGTGCTGGCCAATAATGGTAGTTTTCGGTTAGGCGACGCACCGAATGGCGCGCCCAGCAGCAGTTGGATCACGGCGAGCCATACCTTCACCCAAACCGGTACATTTAAATATCATTGCGAAGTTCATGGGCTAAGCATGTCTGGCGAGGTGGTGGTCCTGGGCAACGATGAGCCAATTACAAATGTCGTTGCCATCAATAACGGCCCAACCCTTTTGCACAATGCCACTAACTTCACGGCCACGGTCACGGGCGGGACAAATATCAGCTATACGTGGAATTTTGGCGATGGACAGAATGGTTCCGGTAAAACACCCAGCCACACCTATGCCGCGACTGGCGTCTATACGGCCACGGTAACTGCGACCAACAGCCAGGGCAGTCAAACCGCGACCACGGTCGCCCATGTCACCAATGCCATCGTCGCCGTTGACAACAACTTCTTCGCCCCCGCTTCAGTCACCGTCAATGTCGGCGACACCGTTATTTGGGTGCGCAAGGCTGGCTTCCACAATGTGCGCGCCGATGATGGTAGTTTTCGATTAGGCGACCCATCGACTGGTGATCCCAGCAGCAGTTGGGTCACGGCGAGCCATACCTTCACCCAAACCGGTACATTTAAATATCATTGCGAAGTCCATGGGCTAAGTATGTCTGGCGAGGTGGTTGTCCGAGCGAGCAGTGCGAACCTTTATCTGCCGGTTTTGATCAAATAGACGAAATCTCAGTTGGCATCATGCGACAAATTGGCTCTGTCATAATGATAGGCGGTCGGGCAGAGCCAATTTGTCGGATAACACAAGCTTGAAATTTGGGGTCAACGGGAGCTCAGGGGTAACCTTGCCAAAATCTTCCAGGAAGCGGCGCAACGACCGCCGGTATGTCCCTGATCTTCACCGCCGCTTCCTGGAAGATGGTCACCCCCTGAGCTCCCGTTGACCCCAAATTTGACGTAAAGACGCAGAGGCGCAAAGCAAAGCCAGTTTAGCTACCGTTATCGACTACATTGTCACGCGCTTCGTAGCCGACTAATTGGCGCGTATGTGCCAGATCCCAGCGCATGTCGGCGTTGGCCGACATGCCATTGACAATGGCAAAGGTCAGCATAGGATCGGCTTCGATGCAACGTTCGAACAAATTGCCAAAGTCTTGATTCGAGAGCCACATCAGACGGAACCATTCTTCGGTGTTGGCAGGAATCGCCGCCGCTTGATTGTCATCCGCACGCACCCAGCCAATCCGCACGGCAATGGTCGAAAGGCCATGAATCGCGGCATAACATTTACCCAGACGTTCACCGAATAATTTGGCGCCCCCATAAGCAACGCTATCATATGGCTGGTCGCTGCCTTCCCAGGTGTAATGCGTGCCTGGCTTGACGGGAATATCTGTCGTCAGCTTGGGAGGGTGCGCAACGTCTTTGTAGCCACCCATCACATGATTGGAACTGGCATAGACGAGCCGTTTCACCCCGTTTTGGGCGGCGGCGGCAAAGACATTGATTAAGGCATCGATATTAGGGGCGACCAGATCGGCCCAACTTGCTTCCGCCGTTGGGTCAGCGGCCAAATGCACCACCGCGTCTACACCTTGGAACAGATCCACCCAAGCTTTGTCCCAAATGCTTAAATCGCCCGCGACAACATCAGCGTGATGGGCGGTGCGATCCAATAAGCGCAGCGTATAGCGCCCCGCCAGATGTTGCGCCAATTTGTGTCCCAGATTCCCACTGGCGCCGGTGATAAGAACGGTTTTTGCAGTCAAGGTGTAAGCTCTCCATTTTTGTAAGGGCTGGGGTAAGGCCCAAGCCTTGTTAAATTTTACAAGATAAACTTCCCCGCCCGCGCGGCCACGGCCACGGCCTTACGCGCATCGACCACATAAGGGCCATTGGGGTTGAGGCGCAGATGGGTTTGTGAGCGCGGGCGCATCTCGACTTCCCGTTCACCATCCAGCGCCAATACGCAGCGCTCGGTGTGGGTCAAGATGATCTCGCCGCCCGGTGGCAAGAGCCGATGTTCGGCGATCGTAACGGGACGGAGTAAGCCCGGCGCAATTGGCGCTAATACAGTGCGCCCTTCCGCCCCAATTTTGAGATAGATCCCATGATCGGGCGGATAATCACCGGCCAACAGATGCGCGCCCACCGACGACAAGCCAATATTGCCTGGCTCAGCCCGTGTCAAAATGATCTCACGGATCTTTGCCTCTTCCCAAATCGCGCGTGAGGCAATAAATGATTCGGCATAGACCACCGCATCCACCAGCGCCAGGTCACGGACGGTTTCGTCGCCTTCCTGCCAAACATCAAGGCGCGGCGCGCGAAAGATCGCTTCGTTGGCAGCACCCGTGGCGACCAAGCCGGCGGCCAACCCGGCAATCGTACCTTCGATCATGAAGGGAAAGACATTGTTGGTGCCGGTCGAAATCGGCATGATCGGTACATTGCCGCACGCCTTGGCCACCATGCGGTTGGTGCCATCACCGCCCAACGTCACCAGACAACTAGCCCCAGCGGCCACCATCATTTCCGTGGCGCGGCGTGAATCTTCTTGGTTAAAACGCGGCTGCATCTCCAAATTGGCCGCTTCTAGGTGCAGCGTAATCCCTTCCAACGCGCGTAGGCCAATCCCAAACCGCTCGGGCATAAATAATACCCGTTCTACGCCCATCGCCTCCAAGCCAAGCAAGACCCGGCGTACAATACTGGCTTTTTCTTCATTGTCAAAGATCGAACCATGCGCCACCAGCCGCCGAATATCTTTGCCAGAAGCCGGGTTGGCCACAATCCCCACTGTAATCATAGAGGTTCCAAGTCGGCTGCGTCGCCACGGGGACGACGAATAAGCTTATGTTTGTCGCCAAAAACGCACCGTCAACCAGATCGCCGCGATCAAAACGAGGCAGACCAGCAGCAAGCGCTCTGGATTAGAGAGCCGAGTCCATAGCGCCGCCAGCAGTAGACAGGCGGCGAGAATCCCCACTAGCACGGCAATGGTGCCAAGCCGCATGATCCACCCAGACGACGTAAACGTTGCGCTCAGTGGGGATGACAGGGTGCGCGCACTGGCTGCATTGGCCACCGCGGTGGCGGTGGCGCCCAGATAATCAAAATCGGCTTCCACCGTGACGAAGACAACTGTGGGCACCGGCAGCGCTGGCACCAAATTTACAGTGATCGCGGGCGCCTGTTGGGCAGCCGGCGCTACGGCCTGGGCCAGCGCAGTTTGCGTCGCGGCACTGTCGATCGAGCTACTGCTAACGGATGCGGCCTCCGCCGTCTGATTGAAGGCCGCTTGGGCCGTCGCCGTGGCGGCCTGGCTCACCAGCGCCGCCTGGGTTTGTTGGGCGGCCAGGGCATTGGCGGTCGCAGCTGCATCAACCGGTAGCGCGGTGGGCGTTGCGGTGGCGGCGGGGTAACAAATATTCAAGGCAACCTCATCCAGATACCCCCACGTGCGCGCCCCGTTGCCATCATTAAAGACGTTGAAATAAATATAGAAGGTCTGGCCGCGGAAGGCCGTCACATCAATCGCTTCTTGCTGCCAGGCTACCTCATTGCTCAAGACGCGTTTGAGCACCTTGAGCACCTTGCCGCTGGTCGCCAATAGAATGACCTCTTGGCGATCCGAAGCCGCGCTGGGATTGGGATCGGCGGCCTGTTGGGTTTGATAAAGGTGCCACCAACGCAATTCTGCTGTCTGCACATTACTCGGAATGGTGACGAGTTGTCGGATCGACGAATAGGTCACGCGATCCGGACCGCCATCTTCGGGTGGATGGCCCAATTTCATCGAGCGCGCGCCGGCCTGGTGTTGACTACCGGCATAATAAGGCGGTACGGGGTCTTCGCCACAGATCCAATTGCTATCGGTCTCAAACCCGCCATTGAGCGCGATATTAAAACAGCCGACCGGTGGGGGCGGCAAAAGGGTGGCCGTGGGGGGGAAAGGCGTATTGGTGGCCGTCCAGACTGGCGTGTTGGTGGCCGTAGGTGGACCAATCGGTGTGATAGTCGGGGTAAAGGTCGGCGTCACCCCCGGTGGACAATATTCGATCTCGACGTTGTCCAGATACATCCAGGTGCGCGCCGGGCCGCCGGTGTTGCGGACCCGAAAGCGTAAACTGATCCACTGGCCGGCCAGGCTAGTTAGATCGGCATCGCGTTGGCGCCAGTTGGGGCTGGTCGTCGAGCTAGTTTCGTGGGCGTTTAAGACTTGGAAGACTTGGGTCGTAAAGGATAGCGCAGCACTGGTGTTGGCATAATAGATCTCTGCCTGTTGGCGATCTGTATCCAGCGCATCTTCGTAGAAGGGTAAATAGTGAAAATGCAGGGCAATTCGTGTGGCCGAGGCTGGCAATTGAAACGCCCGGTAGCGCACTTCGCTGATGCTGGGATCACTGGAAGCGCCCAGTGCATCACTAAGCACGAGGGATTGGACACTGCCTGCAAGGGCATAGTCGGTGGTATAGCGCGGCGGGTTCGTGCTCGGCTGAAATTCCCAAGCCGGGTTGAGGGTCTCAAAATCGCCACCTGCGACCAGATTGCCGCACCCTGGGGCAATATCACCCGCTGGCGCGGCCACGGGCATTGCGGGCGCAACGGCCCACGTGGGCGCACTCTCCACGCCCAATAAAAATAGGACCAGGAGCAGGCGCGCAAGCTTCATAAAAAATCGTTGGCGATTTCGCCCTACTTTACCCCTGCGCCCGAAACCCAGCACGCCGACGAAGGCGGAAAGGACAAAATTAGACTGCATAGTAGCTTTAGCGCGCTCCGACACAAACTTCTCCTGGGTGTGATAGATTCGGCAACAAGATGATGCAGTCCATTTGACGTTGCAGCTACTTTCATCGTTGCGGCCATTTTACCACACCAGGATAGCTGTCGCAATGGAAAAGCGGCGCTATGACGAGAATAACTAGGTTCACAGAGCAGGCATATTCGTGGTATGATACGGGCAAGAGATCAAGCATGATTTTGTGTAGCAACATATTTACGATTTTTGATTTACGATTTACGAGTGAGCTCGCCTACGAAGCGGTTTCGTCAATTAAAAAGTGTAAAGCGTCAATCGGAGGTTAGTCAATGACGGAAACAATGTTTGCCCTGGCCAAAATTCAGCCGGCACAAGGACAATGGACATACGCAGATTATCTGAATTTACCGGATGATGGCAATCGCTACGAGATTATCGAAGGAGTATTGTACGTGAGCAATGCGCCGAATTCCGATCATCAATTTACGGTGGCTGAAACAAGCCGACAGATTGGCAATTTTGTCCTTGAACATAATTTGGGTCGGGTCTTGGTTGCCCCTTTTGAAGTGCATCTATCCGAAACGACAAAGCCAGTGCAACCAGATATCCTCTTCGTCAGGGTTGAACATTGGCCGACAGAACGGATCGCGTTTTTTGCCGGTGCATCAGATTTAATGATTGAAGTAATTTCGCCAAGTAGTGTGCGCACGGATCGCGTGGTTAAATTTACGGCCTATGAACGGGCTGGCGTTGCAGAGTATTGGCTTGCCAATCCGCATATCCGTGCCGTAGAGGTTTACACCATTTCTAATGGTGAGTATGCCTTGCTGGGGGAGTTTACAGGTGACGAACAGATTAAGTCGTCTGTACTTGAAGGCATTGATCTGGTCACAAACCGGTTGTTTGCATGAAAAACAGACGGATTAATCCGTTCATGATTGGGCGACCAAGGGACGAATTGCTGTATACGCAAGCAGACCCGTCATCCCGTCACTCTGAAAAATGCGCCGCACCCGCTGTGCTGGGTTTAAATCGCGATCCAAACGATCATAAATTGGTCTAAGCCACTCTTCCTCGCCTTGTCCCCGCTGCCGCAAACCTGCTTCTGCCAACAAAACAATTGTCCGCAAGAAATTGCGCGCTGGCTGTGGCGCGACCAACCCTTTGGCAATGGCCTGCTGATGAAAGGTGCGCATGATCGCCCAATAGTCTGTCCCCAAGGTGGTCTGCACATAATCCATGATCGGTTGCGCCGCCTCGACCAAGCCAACACTCAACGCCATCGCCGCCATATGCTCCGACCACGGTTGTTGGCAGGCTGGTCGGATTTCGAGGGTGCCATAACTGGTGCGCAAGCGCGCGCTGTTCCAAATGTAATGTTCATGAAAAAGAAAAGCCTCAAAATCCGGCCCATGTTCGCGCAGATAATCGGTGAAAGGGCGCGAACTGGGAATAATTTCGTGGTCGGCGCGCACGATCAGATAGGTGGATTGCGCCATCGTGCGCACATAATCGGCAATGCTGGCAAAGGGGCGCAGCGGCATGCCGTGGCGTGCGCCCCCGTAGCGAAATTTATGCACATCAATCAGTTGATGTTGGCCTTCACGCGCGCTGCAAAAAGGGCTGAGTACACCACTGTGGATCGGCGAATTGCCACATAAGGCAATCACGACCGGCGCCATCAAATTACCAAAATTGAGCATCAGCACCGTTTCATCGCGCCGGATCGCCACATGACACTGGTCGCTGGCCGTGACGGTATACCAGAGCCACTCGTCGCCCATCGCCCGATAGAGACTTTGATAGCGTTGTTTGGGCGACATCAAGGCTAAACTAGGCGGCGTGATTGGCTGGATGCCATAGCCCAGAATTTGCCAATTAAAGTGGGCCGCCGCGCGCACAAGCCGACCGACGGCTTGTTCCATGATCATCTGCACGGTTAATAGATCGGTGCAGGGGCGCACGACAATTTCTACGGTGCCCAGCCCCACTTCTAACTCATATTTATAATCATCACCATCTAGCCCAACGACCATATTCGGCGTCGTTGTGTCGTAATGGGGATGCATGGGCGCATACCCCCGCGATTTATCGGCGGTCGACAAGGGCTCCCAGAGCCGCCGTACATCCGCCGCCGCCCCCGTCGCCGTCACCACGGGGAATTCCGCCTCACGCCCAATCGTGCGCGGGTGGGCGACCTGTTCGGGAAAACTATTTGTAAATTGGGCCGCCAGCGTGGTGATGGCCGCATCAAGTTGATCATCAACTTGGTGATTGGCAAGTTGGTTCATAAAGCATCCTTAACAACCAGGTTTTCAAACGCGCTGGTTGTTTTAGATTATATCACCGCAACTGCCGAATAATCTCTGGCAAATCGGCAAAATTGCGACAAACCGCTTGCGCACGGGTTTTTTGACTGCCGCGATCGACGACACCCGTAAACAAAATCGCCTGCATGCCCAACTCAAGCGGTCCAAGCACGTCGTTACTTTCCCGATCCCCCACATGAACCATGCGCGCCGGCGCCGCATCGAGGCCGATTGCCGCATGCATAAAGACTTGGCTCGACGGCTTGGCGACACCCACCTCATCGGAAAAGATCAACTGGCTGAAATATTGCAGCAAGCCTTGGCGTTCGAGCAGATTGCGTAAGCCAAGACCGCGCGTATGGATCGCGTCTGAGATAATGCCCAGTTTATATTCCTGGGCCAATAGTTGCAATGTGTTGTGGATACCCGGCACAAAGTCGGGCGGAATGCGGATCTCCATCGTCTCAATGTCGCGCACAAGCTCATCGAGTTCGCGCACAAGCCGGGCGTATTCACCGGGTTTCGCGTGTAGGCCAAGGTGTTCGTAGGCATAATAGATGCGGGCGGTGACACTGGGGGTGCGATGCGCATTGTGCCACTCGTGGCGAAAACGCTCATTTGCCACCTGATAGGCCTCGGCGGCGTGCTCGGGTTTGATGTGGGGATAGCGCTTTACGATCGTTTGGACAAACATCTGCAAGCGGGCCTGCGGTTTGCTGGGCAAACCCAATGCCGCCCGTTTGGGTTCGTCGGAGTCATCGATCGCGATCGTATCCCAAAAATCAAAGGTAATAGCTTCAATCATAAATAAATTTTCACGCGCAACGATTTTGATGTAGATTGGGGAGCGGCAGAGCGATTTTCATCGCTTCAGGCTGATTCTACTGCAAAATTATTAAATCGACCATTAGAGACCGAGGTTTGAAGGATTAATGACTAACCAGAATGCGCCCACACCGCAAACCCCCGCTGATTTACAAGCTTATATCGATGCCCATCAGATAACCGCACAACTGTTGCATGGGATCGGTGAGACGCCCACCGTGCCCGCCGCCGCGGTCGCCCTCGGCGTGGACGCTGAGCAGATTATTAAGACATTACTGTTTTTGGTGGAAAAACCAGGTGAGGCGGCAGCGCCAGCTTCCCCCGTGATCGTGATCAGCAATGGGGAGCGCCGTGTGGATAAGAAACTGCTGGCAGATCACTTCCAGGTCGGCAATAAACGGATCAAGTTCGCCCCGGCCGACGTTGTCCTCGATCTGTTAGGTTATCCCGCCGGTGGCGTGCCACCCTTCGGCCACCGGACCCGATTGCCCGTGCTCCTCGATGCCACCGTGACAAGTTTGCCAAGCCGATTTGATGATGTGATTTATGGAGGCGGTGGCGATCACCACACGATGATGAAGTTGACCGTGACCGAGTTGGTGCGAGTGGTGCAGCCGCTGATTTTAGCGGTGAGTTGAGGGAAGAGGGTTATGTTATAAGGTTGCAATAATTTGTTTTACAGCTACTTCTAGACTTGGTAAATCTTCTGTGGCAGCCAACCAAACTGTTGCAATATCCACACCGAAATATTGGTGAATCAATTTGTCGCGCATCCGCGCAAGGTCGCTCCACGGCACATGCGTATGCCTGTTGATTAGTGCTGGAGAAAGTCGCTTCGTGGCTTCACCGATGATTTCCATCTGACGAATGACGCCATCTTGAAGAAGTGGTGTCGCACTGAACCAATCTTCATCTACATCATCCAAATAAGTTTTAATGCGCGCAATGGCATCAAGGATATGTTGCAGATAAACAGTATCATCACGCGGCATAAAGAACCTGGAGATCTTGTTTGATTCTGGGGCGTAGATAAGGGCTGATCGCTGCTTCGGTCAGGAGATCAACATCTCTCCTGAATAAGGCCGAAAACTGGCGTTCGAGCGCAACGAGTGCGAGCAAACTTTTCCGCTGCGAGAATTCGACCAACAAATCAACGTCGCTCTGTGCATTAGCCTCGCCGCGCGCCATAGATCCAAACAGGCTAAGCTTTTTTACATCGTTTTGATCACAGAGTTCAATCAGTTTCGCCGGATCGAATGATAGGGTTGGGTCGGATGGTATTGATTTGATCATAATCGAAGTATACCTAAAACAAGCGTTTCCGCCAACATAAGTGACGCTTCACCGATTGCCCAGATCACGGCCACCATGCACAGATTTCCTGAATAGCGTGGAAGATGCCCGCCGCTGCGACGGGCGTAAGAAACTACAACGGATTTGGACCGGAGCGGATTTGGCACAGGCAAGCCGTAGTTACAGGGTCAACCCGACCAACCCCGGCAGAAGAGAAAACAAATCCGTTGCTGTCCAAATCCGTTGTAGTCTACGGCCACCACGTACAAACTTTCTGGATGGCGTGGAAGATGCCCGCCGCTGCTAGGGGTTCTTTGCGTCATCGGCGAGTGCAACATACGAGGGAGACATATGACAGGAAGCTACGTGGGTTCCTGTACAGTCATTGCCTTCTGGTTGCGCGCCGCCGCAATGCGCGCCTGCACTTTGGCGACAAGCTCAGGGGTAAGTTCGGGTTCGGGTTCAGCCATTTCCCGCACGGCTAGGAATGCATCGACTTCTTCCTCCGAAGCCGCCTCGCCCCAGCTTTCCCGCAACGCCTGGAATTGTTGCCATTGTTGTGCAACTTCTTCGGGCAGAACCACACGTACAAAATAACCGCTATCCACTTGGCGGGTTAAGGTATAAACAATGTATTGTGCCAGGGCAATCCCTTCATCGTTTGCCCGTGTTTCAAGTTCTTTCTGCAAAGTTTCGGGCAGTTGTAGCATGATCTGTCCCATTTCAAGCCTCCTTGTTGCGTCCGTGGCTCCGTGGACTAGCAGGTTTTTGATTCGCTAAGCTATTGAGCAATTCAAGCAGTGTCAACACCTTTAGACCAAGTTTATGTCTGGCCGGAGCAAAGTCTCGCACATTTGAAGTAATCAATGCCATCAATCACAGGTAGTGGATGACCTAATTTGAAGCCTACCAACAGCCAATCTTCAAGTGTAGAATGCAACTCTGCTTGGCATTCGTGCAGCGTTAACCCAAATGCGATTACACCTTTACAGGCTGGAATACGCCCAGAAAAAGTGTTGTCTTCCAACTTGTCATATTCTGCCTGCGCCATCGCATGACTGATATATTTACTAATGATGAAATAGGTGACCATAAATTTCTCCTATTCACAGCCAGGTTTCAAAGATAAAAAACGCCGTGGAAGGTCTCCACGGCGTTGATTGCTGCTCAAATCGTTCAGAAAGGCCGTGGTGGATAGTTGCCCACGGCGTGCATAGCTACCACCGGGACAAGCAAGTTGCTGCAGGGGCTGCCGGTGCGAATGCCATATTTTGATCAGTAGCAAAAGAAGCAAGATTCATGGTGAAAGCTTTGTCCGTAAAGTAGCTAAACTCTTCGATGTTCGTATCAAAGTATAATGGTCTCAGTAAGCGATGTCAAAATCAGTAGCCGACAAAGTGCACCAAGCATAAGCTTGGTTTGGCGGGTTATGTACGGTTGAAATTTAACGTGGAGGCGCGGAGACGCAAAGAAAGGCAGAAGAGGGAAATGAAACAGAAGATGGTTAACCTTGATGTAACGTGCCCTGGCGTGTCGAACCCTGGTGTTTTTCGTGCTCTTTTGCCGCTCTGCGCCTTTGCGTCTCTGCGTTAAAGCGTTTGTCGCATACCGCATCAGTCAAATGTTTCAGTTGATTGACCAGAAATTCACCGATCTCGGCCAGCACAACGCGTGCGCCGGCTGCCAGATAGCCCCGCATGATCTGGCGATAACGCGCGTCGCCACCGATGAGTAGCCGCTCCAGGGCGCGTGGGCGCAAGTGAAAAAGTGCTTCGGTGAGTTTGACACCGAAGAAAAGTTGCCAGGGGGCAAGGTAGGACGTGCGGACAATTTGGTTGCGATAGGTCCACTGCGCTTGATTCGGTTCAATAATCTGCGCGGGTTGCACCTGGCGCCCGGCTTCTGTCCAATGATGGGGCGTGATGTAGACCGCGTTCAGGATGTCGGCGTCCAGTTCAAAGACCCGTCGATAGGTCTGCCGCAACGTCGCCAGAGTTTCATCTTCCAGGCCATAAATGATGTTGACCAGGCTGACAATCCCCTGTTGGCGCAATAATCGCACCGCTTCTTTGCTCACGGCGAAGGGATTGTTTTTGTGGACCTTCTCAACGGTGCTGTCGTCGAGTGATTCCACGCCCATCACAATGTTATCGACGCCGGCGCGTTTATAGAGCGGCAGCAAATCTGCATCGCGCACCACATCGGCGGCTGTCATGTTCAAGTTGATCGACAGGCCAAGTTGGCGTGCGACAATGGCTTCTAACGTTTGGCGGGCCATTTCGCGATCGGCGGCGAAATTTTCATCGGCCAGCCAGACGATGCGCACGCCATAGTCGCGCACCAGCTTTTCTAGTTCATCCACAAAGTTCTGCGGCGAACGATGCCGCCAACGCCGCCAGAAACTCCACTGGCCACAATACGTGCAGCGCAAGGTGCAGCCGCGGCTAAACTGCATGCCGGCCGCCCGCCCAAAGCCAAAAAGTTTATACGCATCCCACTCCACTAATTCCCAGCCGGGGCGAAATTCGTCCAAATTGGCAATTGGCGCTCGTACAGGGTTGGTCACGATCTGGTCGTGGTTGCGCCAGGTAATGCCTTTCACCTGGGCTAATGACGTGGTCGGTTTGGCGAGCGCAGCCGCTAATTCGATGACAGTTGCTTCGCCTTCACCGTGGACAATCACGTCCACCGCCAGATTAGCTTGCATAATGGCGTGCGCGGTATAGGATGGATAGACGCCGCCATAGATCAGCTTGGCTTGCGGAAACGCTTGGCGCAAATGCTGCCCGGTCGCCATCGCCACCGGGTGGGCGGCGGTCGAAGCGGTATGACCGAGCATAATACAATCGGGCGGCGCGCAGGTCAGTTCACGCACCAAGCGGGCATCGTCCCAGCCATAAACATCATTATCGATCAGGCGCACGCGATGACCGGCATCAATCAGCGCGCCGCCCAATAAGACCAGACCGAGGGGGATCTGATAGCCAAGCCCGAAACGATTGGCAATAAAACGGCGCCGCGGCGTGAGCAAGACAATGTTCATGGCTTTCCTTTGGAAACAATGGTTAACGCTGAATGGTTAATGGGTAATGATTAACCGTTTCGCATTAACCATTCAGCGTTAACCATTGTTCTAGGCCAACTCGGCCAGCACATCACGCGTCGTTCGCCCTGGTTGCAGCACCGTCTCTTTGACAATGCGCCCATCGCGTAAATTGAGCACACGGTCGGCCTGGCTGGCGGTGCGCAGATCGTGGGTCGCCAGAATTACGCCATGACTGCCACTGTCGGCCAGCGCCCGCAGGCGTGCCACGATCTGGCGGGCGGCGTTGCTGTCGAGATTGGCGGTGGGTTCGTCGGCCAAAATCAAGGGTGGATTGGCAGCCAAGGCGCGCGCCACAGCCACTAATTGTTGTTGACCGCCAGAAAGCTCGTTCGGGTAGCGGTTGGCCAAATCGCGAATCTCTAATTCTTTCAACAGTTGGTCGGCGCGCGCATTGGCGTCAAAGGGTGGACGCAACATCAGGCGCAGTGGCAAGCCGATATTTTCGCGCACGGTAAACCCAGGGAAGAGGTTGTAATTTTGATAGATTACCCCTACGGTCTGGCTGCGCAGATCGGCCACGCGATCACTGTTTAATTCGTCCAACCGTTGCCCCAGCAACGTGACCAGCCCCTGATCGGGCTGTTCTAAACCGGCTAGCAAGGCGAGCAAGGTTGTCTTGCCGCTGCCCGTTGGCCCGACTAACGCCACCATTTCGCCGGCATGGATCGCCAGATCGATGCCTACTAGCGCGGCCACTGGTCCCGCCGAAGATTGATAACGCTTCTGTAAACCGTTTGCGGTTACCAAAATATCGGTTGTCAAAATATTCATTGTCATGGCATAACCCCTCTCACTGCTATGGTTACAATTCGTATTCACTATATGCTATTCACTATAATTGTGCTGTCTCATCTAATTACACTGTGCTACGCTGATCCCATAGTTGCCGCATCATTTGCACGTGACCGACATGCAAGGCAATATGCATCATTGTCTGCATTAGCAACCAGGCTGTGGTATAGGTTTGCCCGTTGTCGGGTGAAACACGCGTGGCGGCCAGATCTTCTATCTTCAGCGTTTCCAACGTATTGCGCGAATCGGCCAATACAGCGGCGAGCCGTTGCTTGAGCATGGCTACGTCCAGCCCATGGCTGCAGAATTCTGCAGCCCGGTCGCGATCACTTTCGCCGCGGCTGATTAAATCGCCAATGCGAAATTGTTCAGAACCAGCCAGATGCATGACGAGCACTGTGATCGAACTCATATCCGGTCCTGGCGTCCAATCCAACGCTGCTGGCGGCAAATTATCCAGCGCCTGTTCCACTTCGTGGTGTAAAAATTCCAGCCGATCTAGATACGCCTCAAAAATTGGTTGCATGATTTCCCCTTTCTCAAGCTCTTATCTATTCAACATGGCGCGTTTTGAATCGCGCGCAAATTGTTTCTGATATTGCCGCACAACAGGATAACCCAATTTGGCCACCCATTGCTGTGGATGCGAGAACGCCAGAATGTCATACCAGACTGTGTCGTCTGCCTGGCGCCACTCGACCATAAACCGTTCCTCGCCCCGCTCCAGATGATCGGGCAGGGTGCCATAGGCAAAGCCGTAACGTTCGACTGCTGCGTCGGCTTCGCTAAGCGTCTCGTCGATCAAATAGACGATGCGACAGGCATTGAGCGACCAAAGGCCAAAGGCACTGGCCAGCACGCCCACCGTTGTGCCTATACCAATCGGCGCTTGTGGCCAGCACAACTGCACCCAACCCAGGTTAAACATTTGCCAGCGGCGGATGGCCGCTTTTGCCTGCGCAAAGACAACTTGACCAACGCCCAACTGCACGCGATTGTGATCGATCACATAACCTGGCAAGTCACTCTGTTGGAACGTTGGCCGCGTTCCGCCTACATTCGCATAGCTATAAGGTAA
>JBBQBY010000034.1:0-23882 GCA_038318235.1 Caldilineales bacterium | reverse complement strand
GGCAACGAGTTTACAAGAACGCATTGAAACAGATTTAAAACAGGCCATGCGCGACCGTAATGAAGTAGAAAAAATGGCTTTACGTGCCCTGAAGACGGCGATTACTCTGGCGCGCACTGCAACGGCCAATCATGATGTGACGGAAGCCGAAGTAGTGGCGATTATTCAAAAGGAAGCCAAGCGCCGTCGCGACACGGCGGCCGAATATGAACGCCTGGGCGAATCGCAACGCGCGGCCGCCGAATTGGCCGAATTGCCTGCGTTGGAGCGTTACCTGCCGCCGCAGATGGGCGAAGCTGAACTTGAAGAAATTGTGCGCAGCGTAATTGCTGAAAAAGGCGCGACTTCGCTGAAAGAAATGGGCAGCGTGATGTCCGCTGTGATGCCCCGCGTGGCCGGGGTTGCTGACGGCAAAGCGGTTAATCAAGTTGTCCGCCGTCTATTAGGTAGCTGACAATTGAGGCCAGGCCAAACCAAAGTTTGGCTGGATGTTACCATCATGTGCTTTTTATTGATTTAGAGAACGAGGGACTGGCTCCACACCAGAAAACAGATGGTCCCTAATACACAAGCGTTACCCAACCGTTGGTTCAATCGCACCCTCATGGCCAGCATGGTCGGTTCGGTCAGCCTCTTGCTGATCGGCCTTCTGGCCTGGCAAGCGCCGTTCAGTCGTCAAATCAAGCTTGATGTTGGTCAAATTTCGCCGAATGACATTGTGTCACCCAGCGAAATTCGTTACGAGAGCAAAATTCTGACTGAGCAGGCCCGTGATCGCGCGGCCCAGGCCGTGCCTGACCAGTATGACAGCACGGAAGGCCGCGTGCGCCGTCAACAGGTGAGCCGCGCCCGCGAGATCTTGGAGTTTATTAGCCTTGTCCGTAACGATTCATTTGCCACAACCGAATTAAAAACGGATTATTTATTGGCGATTACAGATTTGGCCTTGTCGCCCGAGGCAGCCTTGCAGATCCAGAGTTTGTCGCCGGCTGATTGGGTTGAGGTTGTCAACGAATCACCCCAGGCATTAGATCGCGTCATGCGCGACGAAATTCGTGACAGCACTTTACCTAGCACGCAGCGGCGCGTCCCTTCCCTCATTAGTGCAGATTTGGATGAGGCGGCCGGGTTGGTGACGGCGACCCTTGTGCGCACATTGATTCGCCCCAATAGCCTGCTCAATCAAAACCGGACGGCCGAGTTGCGCGCCAACGCGAGCAAGGACGTGTCTGCCCAATATAATGTACTGCAACAGGGCGAAACGATCATTCGCGCCGGGGATCGAGTTGGCGCTGACGATGTCGAGGCCTTGACGCAAGTTGGGCTATTGCAGCAAAAATGGGATTGGTGGATGTTGGTGCGGGCGGTGGCATTGACCATCATCCTGCTGATCTTTGTCACGCTCGCCCTTTATCACTTGCGCCCCAGCACACTCCATAACAACCAAGAACTAGCTGTCCTTGTGGTGGTGACGGTGATTGGACTCCTGGCCGCCAAATTTATGATTGTGGCCAACGATTGGTTGCCTTATCTCTATCCCCTGGCTGCGTTGGGGATGTTGATTACTGTTTTGGTTGATCTACGGGTTACTTTTGTTTGGACGATTGCTTTTGCGTTGGTGGTGCAATACCTGGCCGGTAATAATGGTGTGGTGACGGTTTATGCCTGCTTGGGTACGTTAATGGGCGCCCTGCTCCTCGGTCGAGTTGAACGCATGAGCGCCTTTTTATGGGCTGGCCTGGCGGTTGCGCTAGGCAATCTGATCGTTTTGCTGGCTTTTCATACCGCCTCGTCCGAATGGCTTAGCTCTGGCAGCATGACCAAACTGATGCAGGCCTTGTTAATGGTTTTGCTCAACGGTGGTTTATCAGCCAGCGTCGCGTTGATCGGGTACTTTATTCTTGGCAATTTGTTTAATATTACCACCAGTTTACAATTGACAGAATTGAGCCGGCCAACGCATCCGCTCTTGCGCCAGCTATTGTTAAAAGCATCTGGAACTTACCATCACACCATTTTGGTCAGTAATTTAGCCGAACGCGCCGCCGCCGCGATTGGCGCAGATGCTTATCTGTCGCGTGTCGGTGCCTATTATCACGACATCGGTAAAACCTTGCGCCCCTATTTCTTTACCGAAAATATCGCAGATGGCCCATCGCCGCACGATAAACTGGATCCGTTGACCAGCGCCCAGATTATTATCAGCCATGTGCGCGATGGGATCGATCTAGCCCAAAAATATCATCTACCCGAACGCATCCAAGATTTTATTCGGGAACATCATGGGCGGACGGTGACGCAATATTTTCTGACCACGGCTTTACGGCAGGCGGCGGAAGGTGAACAGATTAATGAGGAAGATTTTCGCTACCCTGGCCCAAGCCCACGCAGCAAAGAGACCGCCATTTTGATGTTGGCAGACACCTGTGAAGCCGCTGTGCGGGCAATCCGCCCAGCTACGCGCGAAGAGTTGGCGCGTTTGGTCTATCGCTTGATTGATGAACGGGTGGATCAAGGTGAATTAAACGAAAGCGATCTGACGTTTAAGGATTTGCAGACGATCAAGGAAGTTTTCTTGCAAGTGCTCCAGGGTGTTCATCATCCGCGCATTACCTATCCCGAACCGGCTAAACCAAACGAGAAAAATGTGAAAGCCGAAGGCAATTCAGGGTCTAGCGCCAAGCCGCAAGCGGCAATACCCGACAAAGTCGTGGCCGATAAAGGTCTGCCGAATCGGGTGATCGTCAACGGCACTGCTGCCGATCCTGTAACACCGGGCGGCATTGAAGAATCGATCAACTTGGTCTCACTCAAACCGTTTGATCCGACAGGGCATTTGATGTAGATGGGCTTTACGTAAATCAGCGCGAATTGCACGCGAAGGCCGCAAAGAAAAGCAAGGGAAATCACTTTCCAATGGCGGAAGATTATCAGATCGAGATCCAGGTCGATGAAGAATTTGCTGGCCTGGTGGATGAACAGAATATTATCATGGCGGTTGCTGCGCTATTACGCCAGGCGGGAAAAAGTAGCGCGGCGTTGACGATTGCGATTACCGATGATGCCTATATCCAGCAATTAAATCAGGAATATCGCGACGTCGACGCGCCGACCGATGTGCTGAGTTTTCCCAGCCAGTCGGCCGATCCAACCATCGATGCGACCTTGGCGTTGCCGCCGGAATTAGTGGCCGAGTTGGCGAATTATTTAGGTGATCTGGTCATCGCGTATCCGTATACCATAGCGCAAGCCGCCCACTACCAAAATAGCGTCCCTGCCGAATTTCGCTTGCTGGCTGTGCATGGTGTGTTACATCTGCTTGGGTATGATCATGCCACGCCAGAAGAGGAGGCCACGATGTGGGCCGCGCAGGAGGCTGTGTTGGCGACTTTTGGTGATCAGGGGCTCTCACAGCGGACCTACGATGCCTGAGTCTACAATACCTGATTCTAAGGAAAATAGCGCCGCGCACATGGAACTGAAAAGGCTTGCCGGGCGGGATCGGGGTTTCTGGGCAGGACGCTGGTTTAGTTTCAAAGCTGCCTTGGCTGGTGCTTGGCATACGGTAACTACCCAACCCAATGCTTGGCTCGAACTGATTGCTCTGCTGCTGATCGTAATCGCTGGTTGGTGGTTCGCCATTCATGCCGTCGAATGGGCCATTTTGGGGCTGACAATTTTTTCGGTGCTGGCCCTGGAAGCCGTCAACACGGCCATCGAAGCAACCGTTGATCTGGTCTCTCCCCACTATCATCCCTTGGCTAAAATTGCCAAAGATGCCGCAGCCGGTGCGCTGATCTTTGCTGTGTTGGGCAGTTTATGGGTGGCGCTTGCCATCTTTGGCCCGCGCATTTGGCAATGGTTATTTGCCTGAAGTCTACTGCCGTTCGACAAGCGCGGCTTCCCAAGCCGCCCGCAATTTACGCGCCTCGGTGATGATGGCCGCTTGTGACCAATCATCAGCGGGCAGCAATGCTTCATCTAGACTGACCGCCATCGCACCGGCGTGTGCATAATCGGCGATATTGGTTAGATTGACATTACCGATTGGAATCAAGGCAAGATCCGGCCAGAGCGTGTGAATTTGCGCGATTGGCGCGCGGTCGGACAAAGCCGTCACTTGAAATTTGATCCTTTGGCAGCCGGCACGCCAAGCTGTCTGTGCTTCATTGCTGGTCTCAACAACCGGCATGTATAAAATATCGGCGGCACGACTCTGGCGTAACAAGTTTGGATCGAAGCCTGCGCCCACGATAAATTGCGCGCCAGCTTTGATCGCCAGATGAGCGACGCGGGGCGTGGAGATGTTCCCCGCCCCAATTAGCATATGCGCGCCGAAGCGTTCGCGTAAGGCGGTAATGGCTGGCGCTGCTTCCGCACTGTGCCATGTGATCTCCATAACCAACAATGGTGCCGCTAACAAAGCGTCGCCGATCTCCAATAGTTGATCGACCGGCAAATCATCCGGGATCACCGCGATCAAGCCCATCTGTTGGATGCGGCGGCTGGTGGCAATTTCAAATTCAAGCATCGTTACATTTTATCCATTTGCTTTTGATGATAGCTGTCTTTGACCTGTTTTCGCTTGCAACCGACTAACTGCTCAATAAATGTGCTCCACTTGTTGTGATTTATTGACAGTTGACAACCTAAGATTACTTTATTACAATAAACAGACTCAATTCTTCGTTATTTAAGTCTATTTCCCTTCTATCGTTAAAATTTGTACTTGGCCAAGTTTGCGATCTGATCTGTGCATCAGTCGTTAGGAGTTCCTGCATGCTGCGCTATATAGTCGAACGCCTGCTTTGGCTGGTTCCAACCCTCCTCGCGATGGCTTTGGTGACATTTATTGTCATGCACGCGACCCCCGGCAGTCCGCTCGATCCACAATCACCCAATGCCAATTCACTCCCACCCGAACTACAAAAAAACCTAGCCGAACATTATGGCCTTGATAAACCCCTCTATGTTCAATTTGCGCGCTTTGTCTGGAATGCAGCCCGCCTGGATTTTGGCTTTTCTTACATGTTTAAGAGCCGCACCGTGACTGAGATTTTGCTTAATACTTTTCCGGTCTCACTCCAACTAGGGGTCATGGCCTTTATCTTTGCGGTGGTGGGTGGCATCACCTTGGGGGTGCTGGCGGCCGTACACCAGAATACCTGGATCGATTATCTTTGTGTTTCCGTGGCCACATTGGGCGTAAGTTTGCCTAATTTTATCATCGGTATCCTGTTTATCGTCATTTTTAGCCTGAAATTGGGTTGGTTTCCGGTCACTGGGTTTGACACACCGCGCCATTGGGTATTGCCAACGCTGGCTTTAGGGCTAGGGCAATTAGCTGTAATTGCGCGCTACACGCGTTCCAGCATGCTGGATACGATCCGGGCGGATTATGTACGCACCGCACGCGCTAAGGGTTTGGGCGAACGTATTGTGATCAGCCGCCATGTGTTGAAGAATGCCTTGATTCCCGTGCTCACGATTCTGGGCCCGATCTTGGCCAATATTGGCACTGGTTCGTTTTTCATCGAATTGCTCTTCTCTGTGCCGGGCATGGGGAAATTTTTTGTAACAAGCATGAGTGGGCGCGATTATAATATGATCATGGCCGTGATCCTGCTCTATGGGTTCTTTTTGGGCATCATGAACCTGCTTGTGGACCTCATGTATGGTTTAGCCGACCCGCGCATTCGCTACGATTGAGGATGCCGTAGGTCAAGTATCCTACGTGACTATCTCGCTTCAACCGAAATGGTGCGATATATCACATTTGTCACTGGACTGAGGAAAATCAGGATGGAAGCGAAACAAACAATCCCTATCCTACAAAGGCAAGTGAAGACAGTGGCTAACGCGCAAGCCGAGTCAACATTGCAATTGCGCAAAGAGACCAGCCTTTGGCGCGACGCCTGGCATCGCTTGATCCGCAACAAACTGGCTGTCTTTGGCGGCGTGATCGTGCTGATTTTCCTCTTCGTGGCCATCTTCGCCAATTTCTTAGCCCCCTATCCCTATGATCTAACTAGTTTCAGCAAAGCCTACCAACCCCCCGGTGGTCAATTTTTATTAGGCAGCGATCCACTTGGTCGTGACTTACTTAGCCGCCTGATCTATGGGGCGCGCATCTCGATGACAATTGGGCTGGGTTCACAACTGATCGTCTTGTTGATCGGCGTGCCACTGGGCGCCATTGCGGGTTATTATGGCGGTAAGGTTGACCTCTATTTAATGCGTTTTGTCGATGTGATGTATGCCTTCCCCACCTTGCTCTTTGTGATTTTGATCATGTCCGCCTTGGGCGCTGGACTGCTCAATATTTTTATTGCGCTAGGTCTCACTAGTTGGGTTACACTCTGTCGGCTCACCCGTGGGCAGTTTCTCTCTTTGCGCGAGAAAGAATTTGTGGTGGCCGCGCATGCTGTCGGCGCGCCGGCACGCTGGATCATTGTGCATCATTTGCTACCCAACGCGTTGACGCCGATCATCATCGCCATTACGTTTGGCATTCCCAGCGCCATCTTCACGGAAGCATCGCTGAGTTTTATCGGTGTCGGCATCAGCCCACCCACGCCCAGTTGGGGCCAGATGGTGGGCGAGTACCAACAATATATTCGCAGCTATTGGTATCTGGTCACCTTTCCGGCCATTGCGATTGGTCTCACTATGTTAGCGTTTTCATTTTTGGGCGATGGATTGCGTGACGCGCTCGATCCACGGATGAAACATTAACACAGAGCTAAAGCTTCCTGGAAGCTGGCCCGCCGAAAATGCCTGGTCTCTAGCTGATTTTACTTTAGCCATCTATTGTCCACCTTTTTATAAAAATATAATTAAAACTACAGGAGAAAACAAAACATGCAAAATTGGACACAAGATCCCCAACAGCTTGAACTGTTCGAGCAGCGCGCGCAGGCGGCGGGCGTCAGTCGCCGTGGTTTTCTGAAGCTGCTCGGCGCGGCTAGTGCCGCCGCAGCATTGGCTGCCTGTGCCCCGTCCCCTGCTGCCGCGCCGACAACTGGCGACGCGGCACCCGCCGCGCCTGTTGCCGCGGGCGCCGCCGTACCCGACGCAGAACAGATCTTCCGCCAACCCTGGGCCGACGAACCCTCCAGCCATGACTTCAATAAATATCTCTATTGCGCTGGCGAAACCGAGTTATTCGCTGGTCTAACCCGCTTTGACAAGGATTATAAACCCCAGCCTTATGTGGCGGAGAAGTGGGAACTCAGTGCGGATGGCAGTGTTTATACCTTCCATATCAAGCCGGGGCAAAAGTGGAGCAATGGCGATCCGGTGACGGCGCACGACTTTGAATGGTCCTTCAAGCGCCAACTCGATCCCGCGACACAGGCAGAGTATGCGGCATTCTTGTTTGACCTGAAGAATGCTGAGGCTTTTAATACCAAACAGGGTGACATCAAAATTGATGATGTCGGCGTGAAGGCCACGGACGATCTGACGCTTGAAATTACCTTGGAAGGGCCACGTGGCTATTTCCTCACTGTCTTGGCCTTCACTGCGGCGTTGCCAGCGCATAAAGGGGCAGTGGAAAAATTTGGCGACAAGTGGACAGAAGCGGCCAATATCGTCACAAACGGCCCGTGGAAGCTGGCTACCTGGGAGCACGAGAAGGAAATGACCTTTGAGCGCTTCGATGATTTTATTTTGGAACCCAAGCCAAAATTGCGCAAGCGGATTTCCAAGATCATCGCCACCGATGCCCAGTTGGCCGCCTATGAGGCGAATGAGATTGACCGCGCGCGGGTACCCCTCCCCGAAATGCAGCGTATCAAAAATGACCCAGTTTTGTCTAAAGAAATCCAGACCTTTTCCCAGACCGGCACGTTTTACCTGGCGCCATCCTATACGATGAAGCCTTTTGATCTCAAAGAAGTGCGCCAGGCGCTCAATCATGCGATTGACCGCGACACGCTTGTCAAGGATGTGTTGCAGGGCATTGGCCAAGCCGCTTACACCTTTGTGCCGCCCGATTCACCAGGTTATGTTGATCCAGCCAAATATAGCTGGGTCAAGGAACTGACTGAATATAACCCACAAAAGGCGATGGAGCTACTCAAAGGTACGCCTTATGAAGGGGGCAAGAATTGGCCCGAAATTACGCTTAGTTTCCGCACAAACGAGTTATCTGAGCTGCCGGTGCAAGCGATTCAGGCCATGTTGAAGCAAAACCTGAATATGGAGATCAAACTCGAAGCACTGGAGCAAAAGGTCTTCCGCGCTAAAATGTGGGATCACAAGATTCAACTCAACTATGTGCGCTGGTACATGGACTACCCAGATCCGAACAATGATTCATTCCTGGTCTGGTACTCCAGCCGCGCCAGCGGTTCACGCCACGAATTTAAGAACGCTGAGTATGATAAGTTGGTGACGGATGCCGCCGCGGCCACTGAATGGGAGAAGCGCATGGAACTGTACGCCCAGGCAGAACAGCTTATGTTGGAAGATGGCGCCGCCGTCTATGTCTATTATCCGTTTGGGGTGCGACTCTACAAACCCTGGATCCAAGGTTTGCCCAAGAATTCTGCTGGGTTGGGCGTCCAGGATTGGAACATTTATTTTGCCTTACCGCAAGAAGTGTACATCGTTGATGCACCAGATCGGCCCAAATTGAGTTAATGATCGTTCGTTTCACCCTGCTCTTTGCAGCAAAACCGGGCAGTATCGGTGGCATAACGACTTTGGTCGTTTTCAAGTTGATCGCGCAACTAAAGTCGTTATGCTGAAACTTTCCCTACAGCGAGTAGAGAAATCTAAAATTTCATTGCGCTGCTTATCATGCGGCCTATAAATGATCTAGCCTGCTTTCTTCGTGAAGAAAGCAGGCTTTACTTTTTCACAACCCCTAAACTAAATCAACATCCTTGCTCTATACCAAATGCTGGTTTGGCCTGATCCGTGCTAAAATTATGGAAAAATAAAAAACATAAAAGGCTCATGGTAGCCAGCTAAACCACCAACCAAATTCACTTTAGCAAGCAGCGTGGCTTGCTCACTACCCTCTAATGAGTGTAATAAAATGAGCATAATAAAAAGGTAACAAAAGGTAAGTTGACTCTTATGAGTAATCAGATTGCTGTGTTTATCGATTTTGAAAATGTCGCTTTATGGGCAGAACAAGAATTTCTAGACTTTGAATTAACCCCCTTAATGGAATATCTGCAAAGCCGTGGACCGGTGGTGATTAAGCGTTGTTATGGTGATTGGAGCCGATTTTCCCGCTATCGCGAAGAATTGATGAACAATGCCATCGATTTGATCCAGATCTATAGCGTACGCGCCGGCAAAAATCGCGCCGATATCCGCATGGCGCTTGATGCGCTAGAAACGGCCATGACGCGTTCGCAAATTCATACCTTTGTGATTATTTCAGGCGATAGCGACTTCGGACCATTGGTGAGCAAACTGCGCGAGTATGGCCGTTATACGCTTGGCATTGGCCCACGCGATGTCACCCATCCCTTGTTGGTCAAGGCCTGCGATGAATTTGTCTACCTTGAATCGGTGCTCGGCGATCAGCCCGAACTGGATGATCTAGAAAACAATATGCACGCCGACAATGAATCGGCGCGCAGTTTGTTGAGCAAAGCGCTGCGCATCCATGCGCAGCGCGGCGAATTGCCGATTCTCGCGGCCAAACTCAAGCAGACGATGTTGTTGATGGATTCCGCCTTCAATGAGGCAAATTTTGGTTATACGCAGTTCAAGAATTGGCTAGAGAACAACAGCGATCTGCTCCAACTCTTCAACCGCGATCTCCAGCTTTATGTGGCGCCCATGGACTTTGTGATTCCCAGCGATTTGGAAGATATGCATCTGTGGGAAAAGTCCGCGGTAGAAAGTGATTCATCGGGCGCAACGATGCCGTCGCTGATCCTGCTCGATTCGAGCAGCGCGCGACCTTCATTGCGCACACAATATAAGCAAATTTTTAACCGTCTAAAGATGACGGCTGTCGATTTTAACACGCGGCGTGATGTCCTGCGCGACATTTATCGCGAACTGGGTGAACATCCTGGCGAACGCACCACCGATGAACTGCTAGACGCTCTGTGTACACGCTATGATGCGCAAGGTTTGATCCGCAGCAAGACGACGCTCCGCCAGATCTGGCAAATGGGTTTTCGCCAGCGCGCCTTCGATTATCATGGTCAAGTGGCCTCTGTGCATGTGCCGGTCTGGCTGGCCAAAGAGATCGACAGCGAGGCGGCTTTTGTCCACCGCGCCGAAGCGGGCTTTGTCTATGCGGTGATCAACGCCGGGATCGAAATTGATAAGGCCGAGTTGGCCGTGATTTTACTCAACGAACATGACCAGGTTGATTATGTGCAAAGTCTGCTCGATGATTTAGAGGAACGCGGCTTGATCATCCAGATCGATGGGCGTTACGGTCTCCCAGGTCCACACATTATCCCTTTTGTGGATGAGCCGGCGTTAGAGCCGGTTTGTTACGACATTCAGCATGTGCAATTGCCCGATAATTTGCCTGGCACGCCGGAGAAAGCGCGCGGGATCGCCAAAACCGCGATGTTGCAGCGCTCGCAGGATTTTGCGGCTTCGGCACGCAGCTATCTCTATGCCTGTCGCATCCAGTGGGATGCCGTCGAAGAAGGGGAACCAGGCGCCACGCTAGAAGATTTGCGCTGGTACATGGCCTCGTATGCTTCGGTGAAGGCGGGCGAAATGTCGCAAATTCACCGAGATTATGGCCATTCGCGGCCTTATTATCTGGCCTTTTTTAATCTGGTGCAGGAAGATGATCCGTTGTGGAGCCGCATGCGCGGCCTGATCAACCCGATGCTCTGCTATTATTGGGTCAACGCCTGGCGCGAACTAGGCATGAGCGCCGGTAATCCGAGTCTGAATGCCTCGTCGCCCGCCGAGATCGCGATCCGCGCCGCGCTGCACGAAGATCCAGAATTATGTAAGCTCTGGTTTACGATGACCAACAGTTTAGCCGAGGTGAACCCTGGCTTGGTGCGCCGCGTATCGAATCAGATCCGTCTGAATCGTAATGATGCGCCGGCGTCGATCCAGGTGGCGGATACATTAGATCAGATGTTGATGGCGTAGCTTGAATGGGGATGCGGCGTGCGGAAGGTAAACATATTTGCGCCGCGTCCTCTTATCATCAAAATCGGTCGCTCAATTTAAGCCTTCAGACGCTTAAGCCTCTGGCCTTGCCTAGAATAGCTTTGATGGCGCGATCAAAGCATAAAGGATCCAGTAGGTGCGTGCTTTTAGCCGCACCATTGGGGTATACGCAGCACGTGCGGCTACAAGCACGCACCTACGCATGATTTTGTTCGGCAAACCCTGGCTCCTTATTTCATTGAAATAGCTTTTATTTGTTTTGTCGATTAGATCCAGGGTCGATTGAATGTCAGAAGCCAAATCGGCTGAAAAGTTTGCAAAAATTGTGCAAAGAATCGCGCCGCAAAGCCGATTGCTGCGCGCATGGTCGCTCAAAGGCGGCATCTCGGCGCAGGTGACGGCGCTTGAGTTTCAGCACCCTGATGGTCAACCCCAAAAAGTAATTGTTCGTCGGCATGGTGACAGAGACCGCCAACACAACCAGCGCATAGCAGCCGACGAATTTAAACTCTTGCAGCTATTACATGCGGCAGGATTGCCGATACCAACGCCTTATTTCTTCGATCAGTCTGGTGAGATTTTTCCTACGCCTTACGTCGTGATTGAATATATTGAGGGCGATCCAGAATTCAGCCCGCCTAATCTAGCCGATCTCACCGCTCAACTCGCCATCCACTTAGCAAAGATTCATCAGGTAGATTTTGCACAGCTCGATCTATCGTTCCTGCCGCAACGGGGAAACGGGTTTGGTGAACGACCGGCAAACCTGGATCAATCCTTAGAGGAAGCACAAATTCGCGATGCCGTGGAGTCAATCTGGCCGTTAGCGCAGCAGAATCGATCAGGTTTGCTGCATGGGGATTTTTGGCCGGGTAATATCTTGTGGAAAGAGCGTCAGCTTGTGGCTGTGATCGATTGGGAAGACGCAAAATTAGGCGACCCACTCGCCGATCTTGCCAATAGCCGGCTCGACATCTTGTGGATCTTCGGACTCGACGCCATGCATAACTTCACGCAACAGTATCAATCCTTAACGACCCTCGATTATACCAATTTACCGTACTGGGATCTGTGCGCCGCCTTGCGGCCCGCTTCACAGATCGCGGAATGGGCGGCCGTCTACCCACCGCTTGGCCGACAGGACATTACGGAAAAAACCATGCGCGAGGGGCACAGATTGTTTGTGGCCCAAGCATTCGAGCAACTCGCCAAGCAATAAATTGTCGGCCATATGATTGTTCACGCATTTTCTCTAACAATTCCCCATTCAACTCCACCTTCAAAAATGATGTTTCCGTAAAATCGTGAAGAATACGGACGATAAAACGCAGTTCATCTGGCGTATAACTTTGCAGAAACTGGATAAAGCCGCGCGCCATCTGTTGATCAAACGCTTGGTGGACAGCAATTTGAAATTGTGATGTCGTTTACTGGCTCCAACCGTCCAACCGCATCCAGCACGCACAGCGTCAGCATAGCCGCCAATGCCAACTTTTCATTAAAAAAACAGGGTGACCGATCTAAGCAGTAGGCTTGCGCTTCACCAGCAGCACAACCAGCAAAAGTAGCATTCCAATTACAAACGCCCCCAGCCCGATACGCCAACTAATCGGCGCAAACCAGAGTTGCACGGTCGTATTACCGGCAGGCAGGGCAATCGCCCGTAATGCGCCATTGGCCCGCAACACTTCAACGGGCGTACCGTTCACGGTTGCGTGCCAGCCTGGATACCAGAGTTCACTCAAAACCAAATAAGCAGCGCTGTTCGTCTGCACTTGCACGGTAAGTTCATTGCTGCCGTAATGCGTGATCGTCGCCGTCTGGCCAGTGGCAAGTGGCGTCAAAGCGGTCAAATCACCTTTGCCATCGGCCAGCCAGGCGCGAGCCAAAAAGTTTTTGTTGCGATAAACAGCTAATTCACCGGGTGCATCCAACGCCAACTCAAATTTGCCATCAGGCAACGGCGTGCCATCGCGCACGATCACATATTTCACATTCAGTTGGTCATAGGCACTGGTCTGTCGACCACCGGTAGACTCCCACAGTTGTTGCCAACTACTCAACGTGAGTGGATTGGCAATGCCGCCGACATCTTGCAAACCAACGAGAGCTGCGGTGTCTGGTTGCCACAAACCCTCAATCTCAGTGCGTGTGTCGATGCGAAAGATATCGGGATCTTGTTTGAGAAACGCGATAATCTCAGGGTGTTGGTAACCCGCAGTCGGTGCCGTAGGGCTAATATCGGTGTAAGCGCCAGTCGCCGCTAAATCTAGATAGAGCAGTGCAATCATTAGTGCGGCAAAGATATTGGCGCTGAGCCACTGATGGCGGCGGGCTTTGATCAAGATCCAACTACCCAACCAAAAACCAGTGGCCTGGGTGATGGCCAGTGCGGCCAGTGAAGCGCGCAAAAATGCAGTTTCGTCTTGCTGCGTGAGGAGCAGCGTACCATAGACGAGCGGCATGGCGATGCCGGCGAGGATCAAGGCGACCGTTTTGAGGAAAGTATTTAGGCCAGCAAAATGTGGCAGGCGGGATTCAGCAGGAATTTCGCCAGAGCCAAAGTCAACCTTATTGCGTATACCCTGCCCAACCAGGTTGCTGAGCGCATCAAAGCCGACGGCAGCCAATACGGATAACCCTAACGTCCACAGCACAAGCGCACGGGCGGGCGCGCGCAACTGACCAAAACCGGGCAGGAGCAGCGTCAGCCAACCGTGTAAAATCGCATAAATCCCCAACGCCGTCACAAAGCCAAAGAGGGCTAGCCCTAGCCAGGGCCACAATTTACGCCGCGTTGTTGGAGAGATCATGACCAGACCAGCCAAGGCCAGGATCAAGGTTGCCACGCCGGCATACGGCGTTTCTACACGTTGCCACAGGCTCCAATGCAGGGCAGGACCATAGCCAAAAAAGCCCGGTGTGAGCAGACCGATCGCCTGCGTCGGCGCCAGTGAAAAGCCAACCGTGTCTTGATAGGTAAAGTGACTGCGCGCCGTGTAACGGGTCAACGCCAAGGCCGGCAACAGCAGTGGCGCGGAGAGCAAAAACGTGAGCACGCCGAGCATGACCAAGGATTGGAGATTGGAGCTTACATATTTGATCATCTGCCCGGAAAGCAGTGAAAATCGGCTAGCCGTTATCTGCGCCTGAACGGCCAAACACAACCAGAGCACGGTATAAACGCCCAGTGCTAATCCAATATAGAGCGTGCTTTGGGCATGCCCGGCGTAATTAGCCAGCGCAAACAGCAGGGCAGCCAGACAGACCCACCGGATATTGCGTGTGGTCAGGGCGCGGTGATAGGCAGCCAACACCCACGGCAACCAACTCAGCACCGCGATCAAATTGAGGTTACCCAAGTGAATCAACAAGGGATCGCTGAATTGAAACGCCAATGCGCCAAAGAGCGCCGCCGGACGCGACACCGGTTGATCTTCGCCCCAACGGAGGGTGCGTAAGAGCACATAGACGCCCAACCCAGCCCAGTAGAGATGACCGATCGCCAGCCATTGCATCATACGATAGTCAAAATCTGGCTTTAACAAGAAGAGCAATAAGTTCGGCAGATAGAGGAAGCCCGATTGAATATCGCTGATAAAGGGCGCGCCGCCATAGAGATGTGGATTCCACAAGGGGATTGTCCATTGGTGCAATTGACCGGCGGCAAAACGGTAAGTGGGGAAGAGAAAGCTGACCAGATCCCCGCCGTCGGCTGGCTGGAAGACATCGCCACTGATCGTACGCCAGAAGAACCCGAGCGTTAACCCTAACAGAATGCCGCCGGCCAAAATATCGCTAGCCAGCCCTGTCTGCTGATCTTTGCCTTGTTCGCGCCGCCACAACAGACCGACGACCGCCAACCAGACCAGAAATATGAGGAACCCAAAGAATACATTCATCGAATTTGCAGGGTGATTGTATACATGAAAAGATCAATCTAGACGAATCGCGTCACCAGGATTAGAATGACCTTGATTAGATAATAGTCAACGGCACACCAGTATACAGGCAAGCAGACTAAGTGACAAGCATCAAGCTTGATGCCAGGCGCGAATCAGCGCTGCTCTACCCTGATCAATACCCCACCATTCTGCATAAGGAGTTAACTTTGTCTCAAGATCCAGCCAACGAACGGGAATTCACCGAACAACAATTGCGCTATTATACGGGTGAACGCGGCTATCGGATGTACATTGCCTATGCCGGCATCGTCTATGATGTGACCGACTGCCCCAAGTGGCGGCGTGGTATCCACGAAAATCAGCACTGGCCCGGCCAGGATTTGACCGCCGAGATGCCAGATGCGCCCCACACAGCCACGGTTTTCGAGCACCCCTGTGCGAAACGCGTGGGGCGTTTGGTTGAGAAAAAAGCGGGGTAACAAAGATCCGTCGGTTTGGCGGCGCGTGGTTGGCTTTCGTTGCGCGGCCCAAATTCGAGCGCACAAGTTGGTGAGTTGTCCATTTCACACAGCAATTCTCAATTCAAAAAATCGGACGCGGATAAACGCAGATAGACGCGGATTTTTTTCTAAACAATCGGTTTTTCGACCTTTCACATATCGTATGCCATCGGCAAACCGTTTGAGCTGCGCAAATCCGCGTTTATCCGCGTCCGAATTGAGAATTCCTGCATTTCACAGATGGGCCTTGACTTTTGCCCTAGAATCTCACGCGCTTTAGTCGTGGGAGTACGGTGCGCCGTGAAACGGCGTGATGAATCGCCTGAAACAGGCTATAGGAAAGAGTTCATATAAACCCCTATAAGTCGAACTTGGTTAGCGCAATGGGAAACCAGAACGTGAACATAGCATCCAAGTAAAGCAAAGTGAGAAGGGCTGAATACCTTCAAGACGACTTTGCAACGACTGAGTAGCATGGTAAAAACTAAACTGTTTAAACGCTAGTTTCCAAAGGTCAAACCACGGGCTTAGGGGAAAATCAGCTGATACCCCTAATTGACTGGTAAGAGGGATCGACGTACTGCCCTCCCAAAGAACACTCGGTCAATTTTCCCTCTAAGGAAGAGGGGCAAGGAAACGAACGGCGTACCTAACCTACTCTAACGTTCATCATGTACCGGAACACGGGATGACCTAACAGGCGAGAGCCTCATGGTCACGGAGCCTCCATAGTAGTCGTAGGTGTCACGACCTACCAGGGCGGACAGGAAAGCTGTCCACAGGGCAAAGGGAGGCAGGTTAGTCGAATATCTATTGAATGGAGAGATAACCGGATGGTTGAACATCATAAATTCATAGATATAGTTCACAAGTTAGGTTGTCAAGGATACCCACTGAAAGGAATCTATAGACGAATCCAAGACAAGGATTTGTTCTTGGCTGCATACGGAAAACTATATGCCAACCAAGGAGCAATGACCCCAGGAATATCCTCCCAAGACACGGTGGAAGGAATGTCAATTGCACGTATTGACGCCATCATAGAAAAACTACACAATGGAACCTATGAATGGAAACCGGTAAGACGAACCTACATACCTAAGAGAAAAGGCGGAACAAGACCATTAGGACTACCTTCCTGGAGTGATAAATTACTTCAAGAAGTAATGCGCATGGTCTTAGAAGCCTACTACGAACCAAAGTTCTCAGAACACTCTCACGGATTTAGGACAAACCGGGGCTGTCATACCGCACTAAACGAAATCCACAAGACTTGGAAAGGCACAAAATGGTTCATCGAAGGCGACATCAAAGGCTGCTTTGATAATATTGACCACGATATACTTCTGAACATTCTGGAACGTGACATCAAGGACAACCGCTTCCTAAAACTCGTCCGAACAATGTTAAAAGCCGGATATCTGGAAGACTGGCAATATCACAAAACCCACTCAGGAACACCACAAGGTGGCGTGATTAGCCCTATCCTCTCAAACATATTCCTTGACGAACTAGACAAGTTCGTTGAAACGAAACTGATACCGGAATATAACAGAGGAGGGATTAAGGCAGACAACCCTGAATACAAGAAACTCAAAAGCCAACGGAACTGGGCTAAAGAAAAAGGGAACAAGGACAGAGCAAAAGACTTAACGCAACAAATGCGGAAAGTTCCAAGCAAAGACACTCAAGACCCAAATTACCGCAGACTCAGATACAACCGATACGCTGATGACTTCCTATTAGGCTTTGATGGCCCACTTTCAGAAGCGAAGGAAATCAAAGACAAAATCAGGAGCTTTCTAAAGACAAACAAACTAGACCTGTCTGAAGAAAAAACCTTGATAACCCATTCCATCACAACCCCTGCCAAATATCTTGGCTATCACATTCAAATAGCCAAGAAAGACGACAGACTGACAGATGGACAAAGACGCCTGAACATGAACCCAATCCTGAAAGTTCCAAAAGACACTATTCAACAATGGCAAAAGAAGTACACGGAAAACGGAAAAACTGCCCACAGACCAGAACTGATTCAATGTTCCGATTTTGAAATAGTTCAAACCTATGGAACAGAATTTCAGGGCATTGTGAACTATTTCTGCCTCGCGGATAATGTCTCACACTTTTATGCAGTAAAACGCTATGCAATAGTGTCAGCCGCCAAAACGATTGCCGCTAAACACAAGCAAAATACTGGATGGGTCTATAACAAATATCTACGAAAATCAGAAGACATTAGACACCTTCTGGTCGAAGCAGAAAATCCTAACAATCCAGGAAGACCCTATAGAACAACCCTAGGTGAAAAACCAATCCAAGTCAACAAGAAAGCCATCATCATCGATGAGGTCAAGCACTTCTACAAAGGCAGAAATGAACTGGTAAGACGACTACTAGCCAACGAATGTGAACTCTGTGGGTCAACCGACAACATCAGAGTTCACCACACTCGAAAACTAGCAGACATCAAAAAACGGTATAAAGGGCAACAAGACCCCCCACCGTGGATACAGTTCATGATGGAACGCAACAGAAAAACAGTTGTCGTATGCCATCAATGCCATACAGACATTCATGCAGGACGATATGATGGACATAAAGTGAAATAAAGACTAACTAGAGAGCCGGATGCGAGGAAAACCCGCAAGTCCGGTTCGGAGGGGGGCGGTTGGAAAAGTACCTCATATTCTGTTGTTAAAGAACTATGTTGGCAACTCGCTGGCCGCCTACCCTACTCAATTAAAATTGCTCTCATCTCCTTGCCTGTGCTAAACTGATAGGAATATCAGACTATAACTTGCTTGAAACGTTCGATAGGGAGAACATGATGAAAAAATTCTTACGCTTTTTGTTTTTTGTGGCTGTTATCGGTGGAATTATCTACGCCTTGAAAAATATGATGGCGCCGCCTCAAACCGAATTTTCGGGCAATGGCAGTGGCATTTTGCCCCAAGAGCCGGTCAAATCACTGGATGATGCGCCATTGGGTGGACAAATCAGCGCCGAGTTGTTAAAAATTCTGGTCTGCCCAGAAGATAAAGGACCGCTCCAATTGGTTGATGACGGTAAATTTTTGCTCAACCCACGCAATGGTTATAAATACCCGATCCGCAATGGCATCCCCGTTATGTTGATCGAAGAAGGCAGAAAGTATCGCGATCCCAGTTTTGCGAGCAATGGCACAGGAACGCAGCAGAAAGCTACGCAAAAGAGCTAAGAATCAACCTAGTACAGCGTTGGCGAAGTTATGCGGGTTTAGCCGTAGGTCAGCGCTTCCAGCGTGACAAGCCGAGGGAAGCCCCTGATCTTCGGGTATTACCAACTTGTCACGCCAGAGGCGGTGACCTACGAATGCCCATCAAAACTTATCCAACGCTGTACTAGTTTAACTACTCACAATGCCCCAGTCACTTTAGCAGCACAATCGGGTTGTTACCACCTGCAAGCAAATCACAGCCAACCGGAAAGATGACTTTCCGGTTGGCTGTCTCTATATGATGACAGACCAGCCATTCGCGTTCATCACTTCGCTGATACTTTTTTTTCGCTGTAGCTTGCCACAAAACTCAATCGCGTTGCGGATTAGGTAGAGGAGGTTCGTTTTCTGTTGCATCCTTAATCAGCATTATTTGTTGTTCGCGGCTCTTTCGTGTAGACTATGATTATTCAAATTCGTAAACTCAAAAAATTTCCCGATCCCTCGTCCCTAAGTGGGTAAAGCCCTACGTGGATGGGGGAAAATTGTGCGACTGTGCAAGCGTTAACCATCTCAATTTAATCTAGATAAGACGGCGATACAATCTATGAGAATGCCTAGCAACAATTCAAAAAAGGAAAAGCCTGGAAACTGGCCGGGTGTGATTGGTCAGCCGACATCGCACCGCCAATTTCTGCATGGCATCAATCTAATTGCTGATTTGTTGGCGCCCACCTTGGGGCCGACAGGTGGCCCGGTGGCCAGCGGACCCGATGCTGGCAGTCGAGTCGAAATCCTCGATGATGCAGCCACCATTGTGCGGCGGATTATCAGCCTTGGTGTACCCCAAAAAGACATCGGCGCGATGATCATGCGTAACCTCATCTGGCGCGTGGGCCAACGCGCGGGCGACGGTGGTGCAACAGCGGCCGTGCTGGCCCGAGCCATTTATAAAGAAGGGTTGCGTTTGAGCAGCGCTGGTTTTAACCAAATGCGGCTGATTCGCGGGATCGAAGAAGGCGTGCGGATTGCCACGGAAACTTTGCTGGCGCAAGCCCGCCCGGTTACCGGTGAAAATGAACTGTCGGCGGTGGCGCGCACGATCACGAAAGATGATGCACTCTCTTCCGTGCTCGGCGAAATGAGCTATCTGCTCGGCCCCGACGCCCATGTGATCATCGAAAAGTATGTGGCCCCCTATTTGCAACGGCGTTACATTGCTGGCGCGCATTTTGGCGCTGAAATTTCCAGCATGTACTTTTATACCCAACCCGAACAGAAAAAGACCGTGCTCAATGAGCCGGTGGTGGCCATTCTAGAAGAACGGCTGGACCAGGCCGAACAGGTCGTGCCATTGATGGAGGCTGCTTTACAACTTGGGGCGAAAACCTTAGTGATTATCGCGCAGGATGTTAGCGGTGGCGCCCTAAGCGCCCTGGTTGCCAACAATCAGGCGCCTGCAGAAAAGAAGAAACTTTCAATTTTGTCGGTTAAACTCAAAGCTGTGGGTCAAGAAGCCCGCTGGGCGATGAGTGACCTGGCCTTGCTGACGGGCGCAACCGTGCTCGGGCCGCAAACCCTGCGCAGTGGCGTTAAAGCCCGCGTCGAGGATTTGGGGCAGGCCCAGCGCGTGGAATTTTTGAACAACGGTCTCGTGGTCGTGCTGCAAGAGAGCAATCGCGATGTCGTGCAGCACGAAATTACGGACCTGCGCACGCATATTATCGATCTACCACTGGATGACGAAGAGCGCCCCAAATATATCCGACGCTTATCCACCTTGACTGGTGGCGTGGGCGAATTGAAGATTGGGGCTCACTCGCGCGGGGAACGTGAAATGCGCGAGGCGCAGGCCGAACGCGCCTTTAAAGTGCTGTCGGCCGCCCATCGCGACGGCGTAGTGGCCGGGGGTGGTGCTGCGCTTTTCCACTGCATTCCCGCTCTGCTGGCCGCCGCCGACAAACCAGATCAACACGAAGATATCAGCCAGGGGATTCGTCTGTTGGCGACCGCGCTGGCGGCACCGCTCCGCCAGATTATTGTCAACGCCGGCGTTGCTGCCCCAGCTGTGGTGATGCAACAAGTGCGCGAAGGTGGCCCCAGTGTGACATTTGATGCGCTCAGCAACCGCGTTGGTGATGCCTATACCTCAGGCGTGCTGGATGTCACTGATATTGTTGTCAAAGTGTTACAAATCGCCGCCAGCGGTGCGGCAATGGCGCTCTCGACGGATACAATTGTTTATCATCGCAAACCCCAAGAGATGATGACCCCGTAATAATTATTAATTGCCAACATTGAATGGTTAATGGTTAATCGCTGGCAGATGCCAGCGATTAACCATTAACCATTTATCATTAACCATTCAATATACCTATGCCAATCATACTCTCTTTAACCAAAACAAACGACAAATTATGGGCTGCCGGGCCTGAAGGTCTCTTCTTAATGAATGGCCACGGCCTTGAACCAGTGCCACAACCACAACAGGAACTGGCTTGCTGTGCCAGTGCCGGCGAACGCCTCTTGGTTGGTGGCCTGCCGCATGGCACCGCGTTTAGCCGCGATGCGGGCGGCAACTGGCAAGCCTCTTGGATGGATGCGGTGGAGAGCAGCGTGCTCTGCATTGCGCCCGACCCGCGTGTCCACGAAAGTGGCGTCCTGTTAGCAGGTAGCGCCGGCGGGGGTATTCTCCGTTCGCAAAATCGGGGCGAAAGTTGGATCGTCTGCAATTTTGGCCTCTACGATTTCACGGTGCTCACCTTGGCCTGGGCGCCAGTTGCGCCCGATAACGCATGGCCTAAGTGGGAAGTTGTCTTTGCTGGCACCGAAGAAGGCGTTTACCGTTCGCCGAATGGGGGCCGCGGTTGGCGGCGCAGCGAAGGCATCGAAGGCATCGTGCAGACAGTGGCAGTGGCCCAAGATTTCCATACCAGCGGCGTTGTCTTGGTAGGCACGGAAACGCAAGGGCTGTGGCGTTCTAACGATGGCGGGCGCACATTTGCCCCCGTTGTCAATGGGCCAGAACGCGTGGACGCCCTGACAGCCACGGCCAAAGGCTGGGTGCTCAGTGACGAAAACGGGCTTTGGCTCTCGCAAGATGGCGAACAGTGGACCCAAGTGCCAGATACGAAGCCGGCGCTGGTACTGCTCAGCACGGAGCAAGGCGTCTGGTGTGGTGGTGAAGAAACCGTCGAATTGTTGCCGACAGCTGCGCTGTAAAAAAGTTTGCTGTGTAGTTCGCATCTGAGGATGCGAACTACACGTTATCGAAATAAATTTGTAACTACCAAGCCACCCCCTCCTAACCTCCCCCAAACAGGGGAGGAATTGTCACGGGACGCGTCGAGAACTGCGCGCATCATGTGACGGTTCCCTCCCTCGTTTGGGGAGGGTTAGGGTGGGGTTAGCAGCTACATAAATTTTAACATATTAAAATAAGTTTTTTATCCTAGGCCGTGGATTCATTCAGGTCTGGGATTTTGTGTCAGCTCATCGCAAGCTTTTCTTCATCTCAATTTCATCTTTGTGTGTTAAACTCTCTTCCTACACGAAGGGAGTTTTTTTATGCGCATTCTAATCGTCGAAGACGAACGCAAGATTTCCGCCTATCTCAAGCGCGGCTTAGAAGAACAAGGCTATGCCGTAGATGCGGCCTTCACGGGACGCGAAGCTTTGGATTGGGCGGCCAGTGCACCGTATGATCTGATTATATTAGACATTCTGCTGCCCGAATTAGACGGTATTTCGGTCTGTCGCGAGCTGCGCAAACACGGCTTGCGCATGCCAGTGCTCATGCTGACGGCGCGCGATAGCATCGACGATCGCGTGGCTGGCCTGGACGCGGGCGCCGATGATTATTTGGTCAAGCCGTTTGCCTTGAAAGAGTTATTGGCGCGCCTGCGCGCGCTTACTCGGCGCGCCGCCGATGCACCCAAGTCATCGGTATTTAGCGTGGCCGATTTGACGATGGATACAAGTAGCCATTGCGTCAAGCGCGGCGGGCAGATCATTAAGCTCACCAGCAAAGAATATGCCATCTTGGAATGTTTGCTCCATGCGCCCGGACGTGTACTTACGCGCACGTTGATTGCCGAACATGTTTGGAATTATGAAGTCTTCAATCAATCCAACGTAGTCGATGTGTACATCCGCAATTTGCGCCGCAAGATCGATGATGCTTTTGCGGTGAAGCTGATTCATACGATTCGCGGGGCGGGCTATCGTCTATCGGTAGAAGGCGATAATGAAGCAATTTAGTACATTGCGTTTACGTTTTGCCCTGTGGGTAGCCGTTTGGCTGTTATTATTGCTGGCAGCCTTTGGGGCGTATGTCTATCACAGACTCAGCGACGATCTATCCGATTCAGTGGATGATTCGTTACGGCTGAGCGCCTCGCAAGCGATTGCCACGATTAGCATCAAGGATGATCGCCTTAGTTTTTCGGATGATATCCCGGCCACCTCTACGCAGGCGAGCCTGGTCAAACATGATTTAGCGATTCGGCTGTTAGACCCTGCAGGTCATATGTTGCGGGCTTTGGGCGCTTATCCCAAGCTGCCATTGACAGCAGAGAGTCTTAAGAAAGCACAAAAACAGAATACCGATTTTGATACTTTGCAAAATGTCGATCCAACTTGGCCGGTACGCGTCTATACCACCCCGATTGTCACAGACGGCCAACTTGTTGGGATTATACAAGTGGCACAGAGCATGGAGGATGTCAATAAAACCATGCTCCGTCTATTCCAGGCGTTGTTTGCTGGTGGTGTGATCATGGTGATGGTGGGGGCGATTGGTGGTTATTTTTTGGTGACTCGTGCGCTCGCGCCGATCGATCACATCACGCGCACGGCACACCGGATTTCTGCCGAAGATTTGTCGGCCCGGCTTAACCTGCCAGCTACAAATGATGAAGTGGGCCGCTTAGTCACTACGTTTGATGAGATGTTGGCGCGTCTGGGTGCTTCTTTTCAGCGCGAACGCCAATTTACAGCTGACGCTTCCCACGAGTTACGGACGCCTTTGACCGCCATGCAGGCTATCCTTAGCGTCATGCGCGAAGAACGGCGCACACCAGAGGATTATGAGCAGGCGCTGAGCGATCTCGCCGAGGAGACCGACCGCTTACGCAGCTTGGTTGAAAGTCTCCT
>JBBQBY010000033.1:0-24284 GCA_038318235.1 Caldilineales bacterium | reverse complement strand
TGACATTCGCTTCACTGGAACCCTGCGCAATCGCGATCACATTAATGTTATGATCGCCGACGGCCTTAAAAATGCCAGCCGCCAGACCCGGCGTGCCACGCATGCCACTGCCGACAATCGCGACAATCACAATGTTGGGCTGGCCATTGATCTGGTCGATATATTCACGCTCCAACTCTTTCTTAAATTCCAGTTGTAAGGCATCTAACACTTGAGGGGCATCCTGTTCGGGCACCACAAAACAGATACTCTGCTCACTGCTGCTCTGGCTGATCATCAGCACATTGGCACCTGTGCTGGCAACACTGGTAAAGGTGCGCGCCGCCGTGCCAGGCACGCCAATAAAACCACGCCCAGCCACAGTGATCAAATTGAGGCCGCGGATCGCCGTCACGGCTTTGACTGTGCCCGTATCTTCGCCGTTGCTGCGCTCTAGAATCCGCGTGCCGGGGTGTTCGGGCTGAAAGGTATTGAGCACGAGCACGGGAATTTTCTTGGCCACGGCTGGTGTCACCGTTTTGGGGTGGAGTACTTTGGCGCCATAATAGGCCAACTCGGCGACCTCTTCATAACTTAGCTGTTTTAAGCTGCGCGCATTCGGCACCACGCGTGGATCGGCCGTCATGACGCCGTTCACATCGGTCCAAATCTGAATTTCATCTGCATCGATCGCAGCGCCGATAATGGCGGCGGAATAATCTGAACCGCCGCGGCCCAATGTGGTGGGTACGCCGCCTATCGTAGCCCCAATAAAACCGGTGATAACAGGCACAATCCCTTGTTGGATCAGCGGAAGCAAACGGTTGCGACAGGCTTGCTCGGTCAATTCCGTCAAGGGTGCAGCACTACCAAAAACCTCATCGGTGACGATCAGTTCCGTGGCATCGATAGCTTCTGTTTTCAAGCCATTGGCGCGCAAGACAGCGGCAAGCAAAGGGGCGCTGAGGCGTTCGCCCAGCCCACTGACCACATCAAGACCGCGATGGGTCAATTCTCCCAAGATCGCGATGCCCCGGCAGAGGCGATCAAATTCATAGAGGCGTTGCTCTAAAATTCTTCCCAAGACCGCCCGTTCGGCGTCGTCTTGGAGCAATTGGCTAGCCACCGATTGGTGTTTGACCAACAGGGCATTCTGAATTTCACGGTGGGCGTCTTCAGCGCCGCTACTCGCCGCTTTTTTGGCGTTATCAATCAAAGTGTTCGTCACACCGCTCATGGCACTGGTAACAATGACCACGCCAGGGCGCGCGGTGGCAGCCTGTTCCGCCACTTTTTGTTTGACGATCTTAGCCACCTGCGCAAAAGCTTCGACACTGCCGACGGATGTGCCACCAAATTTCATGACGATCATGGGATGATCTACTCCTAGATAAGAATAAATAGTCAATAGGTAACGGTTAATTTTTAATGATAGGACACGAATCAACGCGGCTGGCGTTATTCTAAAATATAAGAAATAAAAAGCCCTCTCATCGCGAAGACGAGAGGGCGTAATGAATCCGCTACACAATTCCTAGCTCCCCTAAATAAAAAATCAGGCAGCAAACGCTAGGAACGGCGCTAGTTTCCTCTCATCTTCCAGACGATTCTGCCGGAATTGGCACCTGGGTAGAGCAACATCAGCGCTCTGTTTACACGGTTGCCGAGGCTTCGTTGGGCCGGTCCCTCCGCCTCTCTGGATAAGAGTGTTATGCAATTTTCGTTAATGGGAGAAAATATAACAGTTGGTTAGCTAAACTGTCAAATTTTTAAAGGGATTTCGTAGTGGCGGCTTTAGTCTTTGTTCGATCAGGCACAACGACAGTCGTCACTAGCGTCGGTCCCGATCCCGCCCAGGCGGCCACCGCACATGGCACTGAACTCATCGTCGTCAAGTTGCCCAAACGCAGGGTCGCTACGACGACTGCTGGCTACGGTCCGCAGGTGCCCATCGGGCCCGGTTTCAACCCAACTGCAACAAAAAGGCACGGGACGCTAGACAAAATTAAAATTCCCGGCAGGCGCGCAGGCTTATGCAGCCTGTAATAATTTTGCTTGCATCCATTCAACGACGGCGCTGGCCGCAATGTCCACTTGTTCGCCGCTGACCAAATCTTTCACCGCGACGATCTGCGCTTCCACTTCACGCGGGCTGACCAATACAGCATAGCGAATTTTTCGCTCGTCGGCATATTTGAACTGCTTGCCGTAGCGATCAATTTCTGGGTATAAATCCACGCGCAGACCAACGGCGCGTAATTGTCGGGCCAGTTGGAAACTCGCGGTGACGGTCGATTCATCAAATTGTGTGACCAATACCTGCGGCTGACCGGCTACTTGGGCGGGGAACATCTTCTGCTCTTCCATCAGCAAGATGATCCGTTCCAGCCCCAAACTGAAACCGCACGAAGGAATATTCTGCCCGCTGAACATGCCGATTAATTCATCATAACGCCCGCCGCCACCGCCCGAACCGCTGAAGCCAGGGAATTCAATTTCAAAAATCGCACCGGTGTAATAGCTTAAGCCGCGTGCCAGATACGGGTCAACGCGCAAGTGCGCCATTGCCGAACTGTCTGCGCTGTAGAGGAGTACATTTTTCAGATCGGCCACGCCCTTGCTACCCGCAGCGGATTCCTCTAACAGATCACTGAGCCAGGCGAGGGTTTCGACGTTGGTTTGCGGCGCGGTCGCCATCGTCTCTAATAATTTCGTGGCGGCCTCCGGCACAATGCCACGCCCATCCAACTCCTTGCGCACGCCATCCATGCCAATTTTGTCCAACTTATCGATGGCAACTAGCGCATCACCTTCTTGAGCGGGCGGGATGCCGGCCACTTCCATCAAACCGCGCAAGATGCCGCGATGATTGAGACGCAGATTAAAGGGATGCGCATCACCAAAGCCAAGCTCCTGCAAAATCTGCGCGCCGGCGGCCAAGACCTCAGCCTCGACAATCTGACTATTCGAGCCGACAATATCGACGTCACACTGGTAAAATTCACGATAGCGGCCCCTGGCCGGGCGGTCGGCGCGATAGACCGGTTGAATCTGGTAACGTTTGAAAAAGCGCGGCAATTTACTACGATATTCGGCCACGATGCGCGCCAGCGGCACAGTCAGATCATAACGCAGCCCCGCGTCGCTAACGCTGTTCTCGGTTGGATTCTCTTGGAGCGCCTCCGTCAACTTTTCGCCCCGCTTTAGCACGCGAAAGATCAGTTGATCGCCCTCTTCGCCATATTTACCCAATAGGGTCGAAAGGCGCTCCATGGTGGGTGTCTCCAGTGGCTCAAAGCCATAGCTTTGATAGACGCGTTCGATCACACCGATCACATAGTTGCGACGCAACAGATCGAGCGGTAGAAAATCGCGCATTCCACTCAGGGGTGCTGTATTAATTTTTGCCATGCGCAGTCTCCTTTGGTAAATCGAGCGATGACCCTGTCGTCGCCTAGTTCATTGCTATGGTTTTATCCACTTGCAACCGATGTGATCGATGGTTGCAAAAATAAAAAAGCGTGGAACTAAGTTTCCACGCTTGCTATAGGCTTAGGCGGATCCTCATTTGCAGGGACGCCAACCGAACGCGCCAAGCGTAGATGGGGTGACGATGAGGCCGATGATCGACAAGTTAAGCAAAGTTATCGTTATACATACGATTTTATGGTGGCCAACTCAGGAATATTTTTTACTACGGCCACTATACCAGAGCTAGTATCGATTGCCAAATTTGGGCTAAATCTGCAAAAAACGGGGTGCAGAATAAGACCGCCGTCAGGCATATTGGACATAATCTACCGCGTTCACCTGAATTGTGAATTTGTACGCCGCAATAATGCACAGAATCCTCTAGAAAATTGACCGACGCTATTAAACGCGCTTATAATGAAGATTATGCTTTTTTACGGGATAAATTTTCAGTGAGAAACCAGCATGACTGAGCAACCGCAGAGTCCAGATGGCAACCCTTTGGACGACTTCGCAGATGAATTTAGTGGTGCGTGGAAGGGTGCCCCAGTGGAGATGAATGAGGCGGCAACGACGCGCGTAGAAGGCGGCCAGGTCTGGATGAAACAGTCGGCAGCCCGTTCTGTGCAGGCGAGCGCGTTGCATCTTGAAGAATCAGCTGCAGGGGCTGTCCAAGCTAGCGTGGTGGATGCGCGCAAAAGCAGCATTGGCATTGCGATTGCACGCGAAATGAAGCTTGAGCATGTCAATACGCCTTTCGTGGTGGCGATGACCGTTGAAGCCAAGGAATTACAGACAGTCGCTTTGATTGCAGGCCGGGTACAGGGCAATGTGAAGACCGTCTTTACCCCGCTCACTGCCTTAGCCGCGGGCGCTGGTTTTGCCATGACCTTGCTGGCTTTTAAGAGTTTAGTCGCCAATATTGTGCGTTTGTCGGCGCAACGCCAGACAAAGAAGCGCAAATAAAGCGCTCATCAACATAAATGTTTGCAAAATTGCTCAAGTCTAAGCAAAGATCAGCTTGGTAATTTATAAACTTTTCTGCGATGCGCTAATAAAAAAATTATTGATTCAGTTGAATCGATAAATAGAATTTGAACTAACTATAGGAGTCATAAAATGGCAGATTTAACCTTGAGCGCCCAACCGCGCCAGCTAACAGGGCGTAAAGTAAGACAATTGCGCAACCGTGGCTTAACCCCCGTGGTCGTCTATGGCAAAACCCAAGCAGCGCAAAGCTTGCAAGTTGACGAGCGCTTTCTAGATCGTGCCTTGCAAAGCGGCGGTCTCTCGCGCTTGGTGCAAGTCGATGTCGAAGGCGGCGAACATTACAATGTCTTGATCCGCAGCGTACAACGTCACCCCGTCTCGCACCGCTTGCTGCATGCCGATTTTTATGCTGTCAACATGCTGGAAAAACAGCATGTCAACGTGCCGGTTGTGGCCGTGGGCAAACCGGAATCCTTTGCGACCGGCATGACGATCTTCCAAAACTTGGATTCGATCGCGGTCGAAGCCTTGCCTTCAGACATTCCGCTCAACATTGAAATCGATGTGACGAACTTGTCGCTTGAACATTCGATTACGGTGGCCGATCTACCAGAGATTCGCGGCGTGCAATATCTCGCCGAGCCGCACGATCACGTCTTTACGATGATTGCGACGCGTGCGGATGAAGTCGCCGAAGTTGAAGTTGCGACGCCTGCCGAACCCGAAGTGATCGCCAAGGGCAAGAAAGACGAAGACGAAGCATAAACGTTTTTCGAAAAGTTACCTACCCGAATTTAGCAAAGGCCAGCCTTCATATGAGGGTTGGCCTTTTTTATACTTGGCAGTTGGTGGTCTGTTGCGTAGTGACGCCTTTAGTCGTGCTTGGTTGCACAGCGAACGACTAAAGGCGTCACTACGCAATACGCCATTGCTCCTCGACATTGCCTAAAGCAATTTTAAAAACGTGCGATTGTCAGGTTACGGTGCGATCAGCGGATCATCTAGAAATTGCAAAGGCGTGACCGCGACGCCATAGATCCGCAATTCCCAGTGCAGGTGTGCGCCGGTGCTAAGCCCAGTAGTGCCGACCAGGCCGAGTAGATCACCTTGCTGCACCCGCTGGCCGGCATGCACAACGGTTTGGCTAAAATGCCAATAGCCGGTAAAGACGCCGCGCCCATGATCAATGATCACCGCGTTGCCGCGCACTTCTAAGGGTTCGGCCAGGACAACTACCCCCGCCGCCGGCGCGGTTACCGCCACGCCGGCTGGTGCGCCAAAATCCTGCCCAGAATGAAAGCCAGTTAAGGCGCCCGCGTTATAGACGCGCCGCGTGCCAAAGGGGCTGGTCGTGGGGTAGTCAGCCGAGATCGGGCGCGTAAAGACGCTAGTCCACCAGAGTTGTGGGCTGATTTGTGACAAGATCGCGTCAACTTTTGTGGTTTCCGACGTAACCAGGGTAGGGTTAAGCAGATCCGCCTTCTCTGGCGGCATCTCGATATCTTGATGCTCATAATCGCCCGCCGCCACGGTGATCAGCTGATCATGCGTCAGCGCAATCCCGTTACTGGCGGTGTAGGTGATCGCCAGCGTATAGGCGCCAGAGTCGAGCAGCGCTGGCACAGGTAAAAAGGCAAATTGTTGGCGGGGTTCTTCAGCGAGTGGGGCCAGGGGTAGCGGTAAGCCATTCCAAGTTGCGGTGAGCGAGAGTGGACGGGTCGTCTCTACGCGCAGATGACCAGTAAACCCTTGCACCAGTTGAACGGGGGCAGTGATCTGGCGGATGGCGCCAAAGGCGAGTGGCGGTGCGGGTGCTTGGTCAAGTGGCAGACGTATCGCTTGTTCGGGGAATAGACGCTGTGTCTCGCTGATGCCATTGAGCACCGCCAAGAGACTGGGCGTTTGCGCATAACGTTTGGCCAGCATCGTCAACGTCTCGCCCGGTTGCGCTTGGACGAGGATAGTGGCAATCGTATCTAACGTCGCATCTCCCACCGTAGCATCCGCAGCAGGCAATAATAGCACCTGCCCCACTTCCAGCAGACTGGGATCAGCGATATGGTTGAGGGCGACTAAGGCGTCGAGTGAGACACCAAAACGGGTGGCGATTTCGCCCAGCGTATCACCACTTTGCACCGTATAGGACTTTAGATTATCTTGCGCATGCACCGTAGATGCGGGCAATGCCAGATTGAACGCCCACCATAAGCCCACCACAAGCAATAGGGCGAAATGTATCGGCAATAAGATCCGCCAAACGGCATGGGGACGCATTACCACTCTGTTCATGCGGCTTGTTCGTTTATAGTATAAATGCTCGGCTTTAGGACGCCGATATAGGGCAGATTGCGATAGATTTCGTTATAGTCCAGACCATAACCGACCACAAATTCGTTGGGGATTGAAAAACCGACCCAATCGACGGTGACATCAGCCTCGCGTCGTTCAGGTTTATCCAGTAAGCTCATAATACGAATACTGGCGGGCTGGCGCTCCTGCAACATGCGCAGTAGATAACTGAGCGTATTACCGCTATCAATAATATCCTCAATCAGTAGCACATGGCGATTTTCAATCGAAATATTTAAATCTTTCAAAATCCGCACTGCACCGCTATGCACCACCCCGCTTCCATAGCTACTCGTGGCCAAAAAATCGATCTCGTGGGGGATCGAGATGGCACGGATCAGATCAGCCATAAAGACAATGCTGCCTTTCAGCACCGAAACCAGCAACAGCTCTTTGCCAGCATATTCTTGACTGATGTTTTGCCCCAGTTCGCATACACGCCGCTGCAGCGTGGCTTCGTCGACCAGGACACATTCAATGTCGTCATGAATAGAACGCGAATGACGGTCCTGGCGACTCTTATTATCTGCCATCATAAAAAATTTCCTAGCTTTACGGTTCGTGCGACAAATAGGGTTCAAAGGTTGCTGGCTGGGGATCGGGCAGCGATTTTGTCTCCGTGACGGCAATGGCGGCGGCGAGGTCGGCGACGGTAACCGTGAGCGGGGGTGAGGCGACAACGGGCACCTGATCCAGTGGCCCCGCGGCGCGCACGAGCGGCGCATACACCCAACTCGTCTGATCGTTTTCAGTCACTTGCCACCAATCAGCATAACTTGGATCATGGCCGCTAATCGCGAGGGCCATGCCGGTTGTTGCGCGCCCCACAATCGAATAATCTGTGCCGGGGCCATCGCGCAAATTTGCCAGGTCCACGTCAATATAAGCGGTCGGTGTATCGGGTTCTGGCAAGGGCGTTGGGGTGGGCGGTGGTGGGAGCGGGGCTGGTGCGGCCAAGCCAGAGGCCGCCACATTGACGCCACCCCCAGATTTGAACTGTTGACTCCCGGCTGCCGTTAGCCCCAAGTATTGATCGCCAAAGGCCGCGCTTGGTTCAATGTAACTGCCTTCCGGCCATTCATTAAAACTGGTGATCACGATCCAGTTGGGTTGGCTGCCAATCGCCGCCTGCCAGGAGCGCTGATAATAGCCGCCGCCTTCCCGATCTTGGGCGAAACCACTGCCGGGTCGAATCCGCACGTCGTTGTAACCGGGCATGACGGTGGCCACCCAATATTTATATGCCCCATATTGCTGGCGCGCCGCTTCAACCTGGCGCGCAAATTTGTTGTCTGTATAGCTCAGATCAGCCGGTGGATTCCAGGTGTTGCTATAGAGGTGATGTCCATCAAAGACGCTGAGGTAGGATGTATCCACGCCTTCGGAAATCCAGATGCTGCTATAGTTGGGATCAACCTGGCTGCGCACATTTTGCCAGAAGCCAATCCCATAATTGGTGGGATGCCAGAAGAAGATAACCGGGCGACCATCAACGCGCAGAAAGGCCGGATGGTTGGCGTGGACACTTAGGGCATGTTGGAGGGCGCCGGCCACGTCGTCCATAAAGGGCGAATCCGTTTCAAAAAGGATGCCAATCTTAAAATTGCGCGCCTGAGCTTCGTCGAGCAGAGCGGCCAGGTTGGTTTCGGTCTGGTTACCGCCACCGGGCCCATACCAAGCCACTAAAAAGGCATCAATGCCGGCACTTTTTGCCTGATCGATTTGGCGACCCATCACACCACGGTCACTGCTGACATACGGCTGCGCGGGCAGATCGCTGAGTTTATCGTACGTCCAGGTGTTTTCATCAAACCAGGTGTAATAATAGGCCAACACCAGCGGATCACTGCTACTTTGCGCGTTGACCGAAGTGATATGACCACCAAGGAGCGTGACTACGGTAAGCGCGGTGAGCAGTAGGCGCAAGCGACCCGTAGCTGCCAGGCAACCTTGAACGCGCCACGAAGTTGTTTTGATTGGGAAAGGAGACAAGCTTATACCTTTGTTCGATCTAAGAAGGGGCCAATGCGATCACTTATCCGGGAAGCGATCCTAACACGATCTTATAGTGAGGACAAAATTCAAACATGGAATGGTAATAGATGGTATACGGATCTACTGAGACCGAAGCTATGACGATTCCCGTCAGCCGCAGCAATGGGCGGCGAGCGCAGACAAAGCAAGGTCAAAAATCAGACGTGATCTAAAGCGTCAGACTGTTCAACATAAATCAGCTATTTAATTTAAAAATAGGCCAAGCGGAAAGATACATCTCTATTGTTAACAAATATTATCTATATAACCTGTAAAAATGACTTTATCGACCGCTATTCCCCTCCATTATTAATAAATTATCCGCAACCTCAAAAATACCTGTAAGCAAGTTGCAAGCTTAAAAGACATAACGATCAATCAGTCTTAAATTGTACGCCCTAGAATAGACCATAGTTAACGCAATACTTATTTACGCTACGATTCATGATTACAGTCGCAGGTTAAATTATGGCTCATCTATTAGAATTTAAACAACTCTATCTCTCACTAGCGGACCTGTTCCACTACATTGTCTATCAGTTTAGTTTACTTGATATTCCGCTGCCGGTTGGTATTATTGGCATGTGGCGCTGGTCGATCTGGCTCTTTCGCAAAACGATTGGCTTATTCTATCGACCCCAACCTGTCACTGGGTATATGGCAACCACGAGTATCGTCATTCCTGTCTATAATGAAAACCCAGATGTATTTCGCCTTGCGCTACGCTCTTGGTTGGCCAATCGACCCACCGAACTGATTGCGGTGATCGATCATAGCGATGAACAATGTATTAGTATTTTTAAGGAATTTCAACAAGGGCGGGTCGAATACCCTTTTTGGGACACTAAACTTGAATTGATCATCACCAAGAAACCAGGTAAACGTCCGGCATTGGTCGATGGGATCTTAGTGGCAACGGGTGAAATTGTGTTTCTGGTGGATAGCGACACGATCTGGGCAGAGGATGTTTTGGTCAAGAGTGTGGCACCGTTTGAGGATCCGCGCGTAGGCGGGGTCACGATTCGCCAGAATGTCTGGCAGCCAAGTTCGGTTGCCCAACGCGTCTTTGATGTTTATCTGGATATTCGCTATTCAGATGAAGTGCGCTACCTAACCGCTTTCGGTGACGTGATCACTTGTCTGTCGGGGCGGACGGCGGTCTACCGACGCACGGCGGTGACACCCCTGCTCGACGATTTGATGAATGAGAAATTTCTGGGTCAAAAGGTGATCAGCGGTGACGATAAATGTTTGACGTTGCTGCTCCAAGCGAACCGCTGGAAAGTTCGTTATCAAGAAAATGCGCGGGTTTACACTCCAGGCTTTGGCGTGTTTGGCGGCTTCCAGAAACAGCGCCTACGCTGGGCCAGAAACAGTTGGCGGTCAGATTTTAAAGCCTTGTTCAGTAGTTGGGCCTGGCGCAAACCATTCTTTATCTTTCATCTAATCGATCGGCTATTCCAACCGTTTACCACCTTGGTCGCCCCGATCTATTGTCTATTTTGCATCTACCAACAGCGTTGGTTCATGGTTGGCTTGTTGCTTGCCTGGTGGTTGTTATCGCGCCTGATCAAGATCCGGCCGCATTTGCAAGGGAAATTTTCCAATATTAAAATTTTACCCTGGTATATCGGCATCAGCTATTGGTTTGCGGTGGTCAGAATTTATGCGCTCTTCACGATGAACCAACAAGGCTGGATCACCCGCTGGAACAGCAGTCGCATGGCACTGGCTGGCCCGTTGCGACTGTTGCCAGGTTATCTGGCAACAGTCATGACCATTGTGCTGATTGCACTCTTCATCAATGTTTTACACACAAAAACCGATGCCAAAAATTATGCTGAGCCGGCGATTCATGCGGTTGATCGTTCTTATAAAATTAAGAAACCTTCGCCCACCCCTCAACCATCGACGACCAGTAGCCGCCATGAGGCTGTAGGTCAGGAAATACCAAACATGCATATCATCACTGCGCATGGGGATATCGCTGAATCTTTGCCGATGACAAAGCCAATCGAAACCGCTACGGCAACGAGTTCTATATTGGAAGATCACAGTTTAAAATGAAACTTATTGCATAACGATAAGGTAATACTGAATACGATTCATGCAAAAGGTGGGCGGAAATTTTACTCCGGCCCACCTTTTGCATGGGGTCAATCGACTTCGCTGCCATTGGCAAACCCCTTGTCGGTCACATTTGTAATGTTGGCAGGGCTGGCTGGACGATCTTCAGGCTAAAACAGGGCAACGAATTCAGGAAACAACGAATAAAACCCTGCGCTCATTCGTTGTTTCCTGAATTCGTTGCCCTGTTTTAGCCTGAATCTTTCTGTAAATCAAGCGACCTAGTCTTTGTAGACAGGTATAAAGCAATCGCCAAAGCGTACGTAACCACAGAGGGCACAGAGAACGCAGAGAAAATCCCATCTGCGTTCTCTGTGCCCTCTGTGGTTAAAATTTATCAGCGTCAATCACCCAATGAAGCCTTCACATTAAACCCGGCGACGGAGAGTGGCCTAAGACCATATCACGCTTTGCTGGCTGCCTGTTGAGCCGCCGTGGTGAGTTGCACAAAGAGGAAAGGGGAGCCAGCATAGCGCTGGCTCCCCTTTCCTCTTGACCTAATCAGTTAGAAATAAGCGTTATCTTCTAATCAACGGCAGATAGATACCGTTACCAGAACTGACGCCGCCCGGATCGGTTGGGAGCGGGGTTGGCACCGGGGTTGATGTCGGTGTAGGCACAACAACAGTGACCACCGGGGCTGTCACCCCGCCGCTGAAGGGAGAGGCATTGCCCTGGCTATCAATCGCGATGGCCGTAATTTTCCCAGCCTGCCAGACTGCTGTGTCAGGCAATGTGAAGGTAAAGCTGCCATCGTCCGCCGCAATTGTCTGGCCTTCATAGTAGTTACCCTGATTGCTACTATCGGTGAAGATTTCGATAATCGCGCCGGGCTTGGTCGTCTTACCAGCCACGACACGGGCAACCGCGCTGGTCAATTGGGGCACCAGCAGGCTACCATTGGCATTTTGGCTAAGCGAGACGCCGCCGGTCTGATTGCCATAAATCTGGTTAGCGGACCAGGTATTCGCCACGGTGGTCACGCCGTTGGCCCGAATGCCATACGCTTTGTTCAGACGCACAATGTTATTGGTAATCGCCGTCTGACTGGCGCCGTCGGTCAGATAGATGCCTTGCGTGCCACTATTTTCAATGATGTTGCCTTGGATCAGTGTGTGCGTAGCGCCGCGCAGGTCCAGGCCACTATCGAGATTGCCCGCTACAGTATTGGAAATCAATTGATTGTTCTGCAAAACGGGCACGCCGACCGCCAGCAACAGGCCAATGCCAGCTTTGGTATTATTATTGGCCGTGTTGCCACTAACGATGTTGTTATTCGCACGCAGATAGATACCGTTATTACCATTTTCTGTTGCCGTGTTGCCAGTGATCGTATTGCCATCCGCCGTTTCGCTGACAATCACACCGTTAGCAATATTTTTCTGTAACGTATTGCCGCTGAGTGTATTGCCGGTGCTCGTCTGGTCGATGCTGATGCCTTGTTGGTTGTCATGGAACAGATTATTCAGCACCTGATTGTTGTTGGCGCTTTGCAAGCGCAGGCCATAGCCTTCATTGTTATACGCCTCGTTGCCATCCAACACGTTATCGAGCGAAGGTAGTTGCTGGGTATTGGCGGAACCTGGGTCGAGCACAAAACCGTGGGCCAGCGAGGTGCCGGGATCTAGGTTGTCATGCGCTTTGTTGGTGCGCAATGTATTCCCATTGCTGCCGTGCGAGAGAAAGAAACCGTGGCTGCCATTGGTAAAAGCCTCGTTGCTCTCCACAAGCACACTGTTTGTGTTGTCGCGCAGGGTCAAGCCATAGCGTAGATTATCGTGGAATTGGTTGCCACGGAAGGTCATGGTGCTGGCCTGGGAGGTGTAGGCGCCATAATAGTTATGATGAAACTGGCTATTGAGCACCGTACCTGTGACCCGCGTGCGCAAGACGCTGGGCGCGGCCGAATCATTCAGATCGCGCCAGGTTACGCCTTGGCTATCGGTATCGGCGGAACCCAAATATTCGAGTTCCGAATTGTTGATATTGAGCGTTGATGCATACTTGGCAACAATATAGGCGCGCCCGTTGTTGATATCCTGGTCAAAGCCATTGGCAGCCGGATCCCACGAGTACACCTTGACACTGTCCAGGTTGATCGTGCCGCCATGCGTGCGCAGATAGGCGAAGCTGGTGTAGGCGATCGTGCTGGAAATCTCAGCCGTGGCGATGTCATCGGCGGTGGCGTCGCTGGTGGTCGTGTCGGCAGACAAATGCTGGAGGGCGTCCGCCGCAACCACAGCCGCCTGGGCATTGGCAGTCGCAACGCCGGCCTGGCTCCGCAAGCGCAATTCGGTCACGCCACTTTGTGCGGTCACACTCAGGGTGACACTGTCACCGATAAAAAGGTTGCCATTGAGCTGCCAGACGCCATTGCCTAGATCATCCAACAACTTGACGTTAGACCCGTTGGTATTCGACAGACCCAAACCAGTCGCGATAGCCGGCAAGGTGACGACTGAATCAGCGCCAGTCACTTGGATCGTCTTCTGGCCGTGCTCGTCGTTGATCACATGATAAAGCGCACCAGCGGTCGCGCCAGACGAGCCGCTAAACGCCGATGTATTGCCGCTGGCATCGATGGCCAAGGCCGTCAGTTGCTTTTGATTCTGCGGGCTGGGCAAGAGGAAGGACCAAGCGCCTGCGCCGTCGGCCGTAGTTGTACCCAAGAAAGTCTGACCTTCGCCCGTTGGATCGACATAGACTTCAATTGTCGCGTTGGGTTGGGCGGTGCCGTTCACATGACCATCAGCCAACACGCTGGTGATCACGGGCGGCTGAATGCCCTGTTGCGCGCCACCGTCCACTTTGATCCCGCTTGAGACGTTGCCGGTAATACTGTTCTGGCTCAGACGATTGCGCAACGTGCTGACATCGGCCAGGTAGATGCCGCGTGCGCCATTGGTATGAAGCATATTATTCAACACCTGGTTATCGGTCGAAGCCGTCCCCGTGGAGGCCTTGATGATGGCGACCCCGTCTTTGCCATTGCCTTCAATCTGATTGCCATTTTCAGCCGGTACGGCCCCAATCCGATTGTTAACACCGCCCATAATGCGAATGCCGGTGTCACTATTGGCCGTGATAATCGAATTAATCACGATGTTGTTCTGGCCGCCCAGTTCTAGGGCTGGCACCGCGCCCAACGGTGGTTGTTCATTCTCGCCGCCAAGAATCACAATGCCCGCCACCCCATTGCTCACCGTGTTTTTGTTCAGCAGATTGCCGCCAGATTTGATGTAAATCCCGTTGATGCCGCTGTGGGTAACGGTGTTACCGGCAAGCGTATTGCGGTCGGCGCGCGCATAGAGATAGATGCCATAGCTGCTGTTACTGTCGATCGTGTTGCTCACGACTTGGTTGCCCGTCGTAATATTGTCGATTGGCGCGCTCGGGCTATATTTTGCTTCCAGGGTGACACCGGTGACATTATTGTGCAATTGATTGTTTTGCACTTGATTGGCGCTTGCCTGCGAAAGCGCAATCCCAGTGCGATTGTTAAAGGCGTTATTGTTGCTGATCAGGTTGGCCGTGGCGCTCTGTTCCAACACAATGCCATCTTGGGTGTGATCGTGTACCTGATTGTCATGCACTTGATTGTTTTGCGATTGGCGACCGATGACGAGGCCATTATCCGCATTCGCAAACACGTCGTTACTGGCGATCTCCAGGGCTTCTGAACTGTCGCGGGCATCGATCCCATAGCCGAGATTGTTGTGCACCTGATTGTTCAAAATCTTAAGGCCATACGCTCCAGAAGCGAACAGACCATAATAGTTGTCGTGGATATTGCTCCCTTGCACCGTGCCCGTCGCCCCAGTCGTGGCATTGGCGGAAGTCAGACGTTTGCGCCAGGCCAGACCGCTCACTTCATTCGCACCCCAGCCGAGATAGGCAATTTCGCTGTTCACGATATCCATGCGCCCACCTTCCTGCGCGACGAGGTAGCTGCGACCATTCGCCGTATTTTGGTCCACCACATTGGTGGCGCTGTCCCAGGAAGTCACCTTGATGGCATTGATTAACAAATAGCCACCGCGATAGGCATTGATGTTGACGAAATTGCCGGGGATACTTTCCAGGCGTAATTCTTTGACGGGGTCAATCACGCTTAATTGCGCCGTGGGATTAATCAGTACATTGGCTTTGAGCAACCAGATACCATTACCCTGATCGAGCAACAAATTCGTAAAACTCTGTGCGGTCAATTTTGCCGCGAGTTCCGGAACAGTAATCACCTCGCTGGCCGGCGTACCAACAGCGCTGCCGAGCACAATTGTATTAGAGGCAGCGATATAGAGCACAGCGGTATCGAGCGTGGCCGCATGCGCCAGCGGTAGACTAAGACTTGGCAGTAAAAGCGCCAAGCAGAGCAGATAGGTAAGCAAAACAGTTTTTGGACGGAATTGTTGTTTAAACATAGATGTTCCTTGACAGATAACGATAATAAAACGTATTTGTAACCAACCCCTCCGCGCGCCGGTAGCGAGAGCCATTGCCGTCAGCTTGCCTAAGCGAGAGGGAGCTAGGGACTGAACCAGAGGATTGGCGAGTTCCCTCTGGGTTGTAAGCCGTTTAATGGGCGGCGTTGATCTGCGGCGCGCTTTCTAGTCGCGCCGCAGATCAACGTTTACAGCACTACCTGCGGATGACGGGCAAATAAAGGTTCTGGCCTAAGACCGCGCTGGTTGTTGGCGTCGGGTTTGGCCCTTGCCCACTCGGATCCGTTGTCGGTGTTGGCGTCGGCTCGCCCGGTGCAGGAGTGACGGTTGCACCTGGTACGGGAGTCTCTGTGGGTAACGGAGTCTCGCCTGGTGCGGGCGTCTCGGTTGGCAATGGCGTAGCCGTTGGCAACAGAATCCCGCGCTTAGAAATCGCAGCGCTAAAGGGGGAGGCGTTGCCTTGGGCATCGATCAGCAGCGCGGTCAAGTTTGCTGTTTGTGCATTGTTCACAAACGTGAAAGCGAAGTTACCATCGACCCCAGTGACCAACTTACCTTCATAGATTTGGCCTTGTACGCCATTATCCGAAAAGATTTGGACAGCAACGCTTGGGTTTGCTTGACCAGTGACGACATTGCCTTCGACGTTGAGCAACTTAGGCGCAGCTAACCCCAAATTGGCGTTACTGGTCAAGCCAATCCCACCGAGCAGATTGGCATAAATCTGATTCTCGGACCAGGTATTGCCCAGCGTTTGGGCGCCGCTGGCCAATACCCCCAATTTTTTATTGGTGCGGATGATATTATGGGTGAATGAGTTTTGGCTCGCATTGGTTGAAAGATAGATGCCATGCCCGGTGTTATTTTCTACTAAATTACCTTGCCCCAACGTATCATCCGCATTACGCACGTCTAAGCCGTTATCAAGATTACCACTAACCGTGTTGGAGAGCACTTGGTTGTTCAAGAGCGCGACACTGGCTGAGTACAGGGCAATACCAGCCTTTTTATTATTGTTTGCAATATTGGCTTGAACCAGATTGTTGTTAGAGTGAAGATAGATACCGTGATCACCATTCTCGTTCACGGTGTTGTTGGTGATCGTATTGTTATTGGCCGTGTCTTGGGTCACGACACCGTAAGAACGATTTTGGGTAATCACATTGCTATCGATGATATTCTCGGTACTCTTCGCATCGATCACAATGCCCCGATCATTCAGGTAGAATTGATTGTGGCTCACCTGATTGAGCGTTGAGCCGAGAATGCGCAAGCCTAACCCTTCATTGCCGTAGGCAACGTTATTCTCCAGCACATTCTCAGTCGAGGGCGCCTGCGGGAAGATCGAGTTTGGTGATCCTGGATCAAGCATAAAACCCTGGGCTTGATCAATCGCATCTGGGTTGCTATTGTTATAGGATCGGTTATTACGGAAGGTAAAGTTGTTGCAGCCACGCGAGATGATAAAACCGTGGGCGCCATTGTTGTAGGCAACATTGTTTTCCACCGTTACGTCATGCGTGAAATCATGCGGGTCAAACCCATAACGCACATTGTCGTGGAATTGATTGCCCTGAAAGAGCATATTCTGCGCCTGGAAGGTGTAAATGCCGTAATAGTTGTGGTGAAAGTCGCTGTTAAGCACCTGCCCTGTCACGCGCGTGCGCAATATATCGGGTGTGGTTGTATCGTTCGTATCTCGCCACGCGACACCGTAGCTCTCCCCATCGGCCGACCCCAGGTAGCTGAGTTCTGAATTTTTGATGTTCATCGCCGCGGCATACTTGGCCAGCAGATAGGCACGCCCATCAATGACATTCTGATCAACCGCTTGCGTTTGCGGATCCCAAGAGTGAATCTTGACGCTATCAATGTTGAGGATGCCATTCTGCGTGCGCAGATAGATAAAGCTCAGATAGTCGATCGCAACCGTGGTGCTGGCCACATCAGCCGCGTTATCACTTGGGATGACCGCCACATGCGTAGCGCTGCTCGCCACGACATTCTGCTGGCTGCATAATTGCAGTTCGTTGACCCCACTCTGTGGCGTCAAATTCAACGTAACATTTGTGCCAATCAAGAGGTTGGCGTTGAGTTGCCATTTGCCACTACTGACTTCATTTAATAAGGCGCTTGAGCCACATTTGATCAAGGTAGACTTGGTGTTGGAAATGCCTAATCCTGCCTTGATGTCCGCAAGGGTCACGGATACCGAAGTGCCAGTAACGGTGATTGTCGTCTGACCATTGACATCCGCGCCAACGGTGTAGACGGCATTAACCGCCTTGCCAGTAAAAAAGGCCGAGCTATTGCCATTCGCATCGGTCTGAAAGGCTGTTACCAATTTAGAATCTTGACCGTTGGGCAAGGGAAAGGCCCAATTGCCCCCATTCGCAATCACCGAGCCCAGGAACGCCTGGCCTTCGCCCGTGGGATCGCTATAGATTTCAACCGTAGCGCCGGGTACGGCCGTGCCGTTCATATTGCCATCGGCCTGGATCAGCGTAACATTTGGTGGTAGGATGCCCGCTTGGGCATTGGGATCCAGTTTGATGCCAAGACCTTTATTACCCGTGATACTATTTTGGCTAAGGCGGTTGCGCACACTGCTGGCATCTTTAATCGATACACCATGCCGCTCGTTATTACGAATAATGTTACCGAGCACTTGGTTGCCACTGGCAGCAATAGTACCAGTGATGGCAGGACCCATGACGATGCCATCGGTGCCATTATTCTCAATGCGATTGCGTTTTTCCGCTGAGTTTGCCGCCGGACCAATCCGATTGTTGCTGCCGCCCAGAATGCGAATACCGGCATCGCTGTTAAAGCTAATCGTTGTGCTGATCACAATATTATTTTGGCCGGGTGGATCAAGCGGCGGTTTGCCTTGCGGATTATTGACATCACCACCGACGATGTTGATCCCCACGCCAGCTTTCTGAATCAGATTGTTCTGAAGCAGATTGCCGCCAGACTTGATATAGATCCCAGTGACTGTATTCGAAATAATCGTGTTATCGGCAATGATATTGCGGTCGGCCCGAGCATATAGGTAGATGCCGTATTGCTTGTTATTTTCAAACTTATTACCAGTTACTTGGTTGCCGGTAGAGACGGCGTCAAAGCTATCTGTGGTATCGAAGGTGGCATTGATGCGCACCCCGCGATTGTTGCTATACACAGTGTTATTTCGAATGATGTTATTACTAGACTGGAAAACTGCAATACCGTCACTATTGTTGTAGACGATGTTATTTTCAATCGTATTGTTGTTAGAGCCACGGTCCATCATGATGCCATGCTGCGCGTTATCATGGACGACATTGTCATGAATGCTATTGTTAATACAATCGCGCGAGAAGATGATGCCATGTTTGCCGTTGTTGTACACTTCGTTAAAAGCGACTTCGAAAGCCTGTGAGTCGGTATGGGGATCGATGCCGTAATAGAGGTTGTTATGCACCTTATTCCGTAAGATCTTCACATCGTAAGCAGCGTAACTATACACGCCAAAATAATTATCATGGATGTTGCTATCTTGTAAGCTACCCGTGGAGCCAGTCGTCGGATCAGCGTCATTCAGGCGTTCGCGCCAAGAAATACCACTCGGTTCACCGTCGCTCCAGCCCAGATAAGCGATCTCGCTGCTCAAGATATCCATGCGCCCGCCATTGAGCGCAACCAGATAGCTGCGGCCATTGGTAATATTAATATCAACGGCGTTGCCTTCCCAAGCCGTCACCTTGGCGTGGTCAATCAACAGATAGCCACCCTGGCTAGCCGTAATGTTAATCGGGGCAACCGGCGGGCTATTTAAGCGCAACTCGGTTAGCGTAGCGTTGGTTACCTGTAGCTGGGCCGTTGTACTGATCACGATGTTGGCATTGAGCAGCCAGGCGCCACCACCTTTGTCAACCACCAAATTCGTCAGCCCTTGGGTTGCCAGCGTGGTTGCTAACGCAGGAATAGTAATGGATTCAGTATTGGGTATGGCACTATTGCTGCCAATATAAATCGTATTAATCGCGCTATTATAGATTACGTTGGGGCCAGCCGATGGCGCGGCATGCGCCATCGGCAGATTACTGCCCGGCAACAACAGCGAAGAACATAAAATCGCGACGAGCAACCAATTGATACGATGAATACGCCTTTGGTACATAAATAAACTCCCAATCGATAATGTAGGACGGTAGAACAGTAGGACAGTAGACGGTGGGACAGCAGACGTTGATTGTCCGAATTCAGTCAACACTATTCTACTGTTCTACCGTCCCACTGTTCTACCGTCCCACTGTTCTACCGCCCTACCGCTTTTGCCAGACAAAATTAGGCCGGCTGTGGTGTATAACTGACCTGAGAAATTGGCAAACTATGGCCTTTGACGCTTGGCACCACTTCATCTAACCAAGCCACGGGCGCCACGGCCTGCGCCAAATACTCGTTGGCCGCGATCGTAGCTTTCAACATGCCGTGATCTAAGCCCATCTCCTCGCAAAAGGCCATAAAGCCAACTGTATCCTTGGGTAGACAGGTTCCGCCATAGGGAACGCCGCCACGCGTGCCATAGAGCGGATTCCACATACTTTCCGCACTGCGCGCCACGGTTGCACCGACGATCCGGCTATCGATCCCCAAATTTTCACAGATCGCATGCACTTCATTGAAGTAACTGATCTTCACGGCGTTGTAGATGTTATTCACATATTTGATCATCTCGGCTTCGGTGGGGGTGCAGTTAACCAGCAAGCTGCCAAAGGGTTTATACAGATCGCCCAAAATGTCCGCCGTCAACCGCTCAGATGTGCCCAGCACTGTAATCCAAGGTCGTTCGAAATCTTCTACATTACTGCGTTGGCGCAGGAATTCAGGATTCATGGCCAAGCCAAAACCGATGCCAGCCGTTTTACCGGCGGCATTTTCTAACAGGGGGCGAAGGCGTTGCTCGGTTGTGGTGGGTGGCACGGTGCTGCGCACGACTACAACCACAAATTTGTCTGAAGTGGCTAAGCCGCGGCCCACATTTAAGACTGCGTCTTCAATATAGTCAAGCTTAACGCGACCATTGATCGATGGCGTTGAAACGGTCAACATGACAATGTCATACCGCTCCCAATTCACCTGATCTGGTTGCATAGCCAATAAACCTTGCTGGTTTAGTTGATTAACCCTAGCCGAATCGACATCAACGTAATCGACGCTATGGCCTTTGCGGGCAAAACCTTTACCAGTCGCCTGGCCGACAACACCTGCGCCTACAATTAAGATGCTGGACATATATAAAACCCCTTATTCAAAAACTCTTCATCGTTGATACAAGTTAATCTGAAAACTGCTCTAGATGCGCGCACTGTATAAAGCTAGAGTGATAATGAAAGAATTCTTTTAACAGGGCGTAATTATTCGCTTACCAAACGCTTACAGAAAAAATACTCTGGGTTTTTAGAGGTTTTGGCAGAGTTTTCCCCAAAAAAACCTCTAAAAACCCAATAAAACGATGTCATATTAACAACTAAAGAATATTTTTAATATAAGGCATTTTATAGATACATAGCCACTAGCTTCTTTGTTAATGTTATTTTCCGTTGCATGCTCTATTATTTCGTGATCTTTAATGTAAATTTATCGCCTTTAATTTATTAACGCACGTTACGCAGAGCTAAAATTTTGCCGCAGAGGCGCAGAGGCACCAAGAAAAACCAAGCAACGTCCGCCGACAAACGTGGCTTGCCTGTGATGGAGAGCCTTGATCGTGCTTGTTTTGTTCTTATTGGCGTTACTCTGCGCCTCTGCGGCAGGTTTTTTGCTTTCTATTGCATAACATGAGTTAATCAGAAAGAGATGAAACCAATGTACAATGGGGCGATAAAAGTACAGCTAACGAGGAAGATAAGTCTGAATGCTGGGGCCAATGGCGCGCGGCTAAATGTTGAAAATTTATTGTGCTTGGTCTTTCATCGAATAGAACGTTGGCAACGCCAGCAACTCGCTGAGCATCATCGCCGTTGCCCCCCAGATCGTCTGATCTTGAATGCGAAAGAACGGAACTTGGGCGGTGCGTCCCCATAGTTGCCATTCTTCGCGGCGTTGATTGGCAGGATTGAGCAGATCTAAAACTGGCGCTTCGATCAACTTGTCCACCTCATGCGGGTCAAGCTGAAAAATCGGGCGTTTTGCTGTCCAGGCCACGGTGGGATGCACTAGATTATTGCTGGCGAAGACATACAGGGGGCTAAGTTGGCCGATCACGGTGACTTGCGCTGGTTGGATGCCAACTTCTTCGTAGGCCTCGCGCAGGGCTGTAGCGCTGAGATCCGGGTCGCCCGTTTCGTAGCCACCCCCAGGAAAGCCAACTTGGCCACTGTGCACCCCATCATAGGTTGGGCGCAGGATCAATGGGATATGTAACTGGTCGAAGGAGGGATAGAACAGCACTAAAACGCCGCTGCGGCGTGCATTGGTAGGGGATGTATCGTCATAGACATCATCGCCGCGTCGTGGCGATGGCGCCATGCGATATTGCGCGTCTCGCCCTGGCAGCGGATGGCTCAAATCAATGCATAATTGATCCAAAAACGGCTCGAATAATTTGTTCATAACCTGAAATAGCACTTCCTACTCTTCAATTCTGACTACTTATGCAGTTACACAGCGCACACAGAGCATACCCAGAGGGAAGCAGACAATTTTTCGTACGTTACTCGGCGCGTTCTGTATAAGCGCTTTTTTATACTGCATGCATAAGCTTATAGACAAAACAAATCAAAGGCATACAAAAGGTAGGTGCGGTTTTTAACCGCACAGTTTGGGTAAACCAGCCAAGTGCGGTTAAAAACCGCACCTACGCTTGTCGGGCATTTAAATGGTTTGTCTATTAGAGTAGCCCGCAAGCCAGGGTTCCCCAGGGTTAGATTGTAAGGAAACGTCGTCGGTTTCGCTGGCCTGCTCGCCCGTAGGAGCCATGATCGCCAGCGCCGAGAAATTTTGCAATAGACTTTTTTGGCAAGCTGGCACGCTTGCTGGCACGCTCGTCTGCTACGCTAGTACAGGATAACCGATTGGTCGTTGTGCTCAGGTATCCCGTGATTGAGCACAGCGACCGCTTAAACCGATAAGGCTGAGATTCATGCGCAAACCGATCCTATGGTCGAGCAGTGCTTCACCCGGGCAATACCATTCCTACCTCGTCCGCCTTTGGCAGCCGCCGAGTGGCGCATCATGGCCGAAGCCGTGGCCACTGGCGAGCGCTACATCTTTACGGATCTGGCCGAGCTGTTTACTTTTCTCCAGCGGCAAGTCCAGTCGCCGCCCCCAGACGCCCAAACGAGCTTGTTGGAACGATGAATCGAGGTCGATCCATTTTACCATTTTTCTCGTCTTAGGCCGTGTTAACAGTGTAGCATTAGATTCAATGATTTTGCGGGGTTTTGCGCGAGCCGTACAACCGCTGATTGTTCACAAACAAGGAGTTAAGATGCAACAGGGATTCAAACATAAACATTTCCGCCCCCTAAACGCCTGGCTGACCGCGATCCTAATCGCCCTGCTGTTGGCGGCACCCGTTCGTGCGGCGATTGACAACACGTCCTTTGTCCCCAAAGTGGATTTCGGCACCGGCACCAATCCATACAGCGTGACGCTGGGCGACCTGGATGGCGATGGCAAGCTCGACCTCGCCGTGACCAATCTCTATAGCAACAGCGTCTCGGTCTATCGTAACACGAGCACGAGTAGTAGCATCACCAGCACGTCCTTTGCCCTCAAAGTAGATTTCACCACCAGTAACTTTCCAATCAGCATGGCGCTGGGCGACCTGGATGGCGATGGCAAGCTCGACCTCGTCGTGACCAATTTTGGCAGCAACAGCGTCTCAGTGTTGCGTAACACAAGCACGAGTGGCAGCATCAGCAGCGCTTCCTTTGCCCCCAAAGTGGATTTCGGCACCGGCACCAATCCATACAGCGTGGCGCTAGGCGACCTGGATGGCGATGGCAAGCTCGATCTCGCCGTGGCCAATACCAACGGTCCCACCGTCTCGGTGTTGCGGAACACAAGCACGATTGGCAGTATCAACAGCGCTTCCTTTGCCCCCCAAGTGGAGTTCGCCGCCGTCAGCAGTCCACACAGCGTGGCGCTAGGCGACCTGGATGGCGATGGCAAGCTCGATCTCGCCGTGGCCAATGCCAGCAGCAACAGCGTCTCGGTGTTGCGTAACACGAGCACGAGTGGCAGCATCACCAGTGCTTCCTTTGCCCCCAAAGTGGATATCGTCACTGGTGCTACTCCACAAAGCGTGGCGTTGGGCGACCTGGACAGCGATGGCAAGCTTGACCTCGCCGTCACCAATTTCCCCAACATCGTCTCGGTGTTGCGCAATACGAGCACGAGTGGCAGCATCACCAGCACGTCCTTTGCCCCCAAAGTGGATTTCGCCACCGGTACCACTCCACACAGCGTGGCGTTGGGCGACCTGGATGGCGATGGCAAGCTTGACCTCGCCGTCACCAATCTCGATAACAACAGCGTGTCGGTTTATCGTAATACGAGCACGAGTGGCAGCATCAGCAGCGCTTCCTTTGAAACCAAAGTGGATTTTACCACCGGTAGCAAGCCAGAAAGCGTGGCGCTGGGCGACCTGGATGGCGATGGCAAGCTCGACCTGGCAACGGCCAATGCCAACAGCAACAGCGTCTCGGTGTTGCGTAAGGCAACACCCATCCCCGAAATTGAGGTGCAGGGCAATAGCGTGGCGATTGTCAACGGTGACACCACGCCCGACCTTGCCGACCACAGTGACTTTGACAGCGTGAATATCAGCGGCGGCACAGTGGTGCGCACCTTTACGATTAACAACACCGGCAGCCGCGCCCTCAGTGTCAGCCCGCCCAC
>JBBQBY010000032.1:0-24359 GCA_038318235.1 Caldilineales bacterium | reverse complement strand
AATGCTTTACCAACATGCACCATCTTCCCAAACCAGCACAAGCGGCCAGCAGGGATTGCAACTCTATCTGCTTGGCCCATTACGCATCGAACGCAACCACCAAGCGATCCGCCTGCCGCGCCGCAAAGTCGAAGCCTTGCTAGCCTATTTGGTGCTGCATCCCGAACGCCATACGCGAGATACGCTAGCCACGCTCTTTTGGGGTGACACCACGGATGACAAGGCCCGTCATTCCTTGCGCACAGCCCTCGCCACCCTCCGCCAACAGATTGATGATGCCCTGTTGATCACCGACCGCGAGCACATTCAGCTTAATCCCGACTTTCCGCTTTGGACGGATCTGCACGAACTGCTGGCGGTGGACAGCACAGTAGACGAACTAGACCTGACCAACTCCGCTCGCCTCCGCGCGATCCTGGCGTTCTGGCAAGGGGAGTTGCTGGCCGGCTTCTATGAAGATTGGATCATGGTTGAGCGCGAACATTACCACAGCCGCCTGATCGAGTGCCTACTCGACCTGACCCAGGCCCTGCGAGCCCGCAGCGCGTATGTGCAGGCCGTTGAAACGGCACAAAAAGTGTTAAGTTTTGACCCAGCGAATGAGCACGCCCACCAGCATTTGATGTTTTGTTACATGGCAGCTGGCGATCGGGCGAGAGCGCTGCGCCAGTATGAACTGTGCGAAGCGGCGTTGGCACGCGAGCTCGATGCACCGCCTATGCCCGAAACCACCGCCCTCTATCACTGGATCAAGCGCAATAACGCCGAAGAACCATCGGCGGCGGCCAAGATTACGAACCTGCCCATTCCGCTCACCAGTTTTGTCGGGCGCACGCAACAGATGACGGCGGTAAAGCGCCTGCTCAACCCTGCCGCCAACGGACCGCGTCTGCTCACTCTGATCGGGGCGGGCGGCAGCGGCAAAACGCGCCTGGCCATCCAGGTGGCGACCGACCTGATCGACCGCTTTACCCATGGGGTATGGTGGGTGGAGTTGGCGGCCTTGAACGATGGCGAGCAAGTGGTGCGCGCCGTCGCCAAAACGCTGGGCGTCAGCGAAGTGCGTAACGAACCGGCCATCCAGTCAGTGCGTAATTTTCTAGGCGACAAACAATTGCTCTTGGTGATCGACAACTGCGAACATCTGATCGCGGCGTCGGCTCAGCTTGCCGCAGAATTATTGAGCCGCTGCCCCAATCTGCAAATTTTAACCACCAGCCGCGAATCACTGAACATCGCCGGCGAAGTACTCTGGCCGGTGCCGCCCCTGAGTCTACCCGATCTACAACAGATCACCCTGACCGACCTGCTGTTGCAGCACGAGTGCATCCGCCTCTTTTTTGAGCGCGCCAGTGCGGTGCAACCAGATTTCCATCTGACGCTGGAGAATGCCCACACCGTTGTTGAGATCTGCGCGCGGCTTGATGGCATCCCCCTCGCGATTGAACTGGCGGCGGCGCGCGTCAAGGTGTTGCCGGTCGAGCAGATCGCCGCCCGGTTGACGAGTACGATGGGGGCGCGTTTCGATCTATTGACTCAAGGTAGCCGCGCCGCCCTGCCGCGCCATCAAACGCTGCGCGCCACCATCGATTGGAGCTACGACCTGCTGGATGCCGCAGAGCGCCAACTCTTCCGAGCCGTAGCAGTCTTTCGCGGTGGATTTACATTCGATGCCATCGAGCAGATGGTAGCTTTAGAGAACAACGCCACCCTTCCCCCCATCGTCAATCTCTTCGATACCAATCTCCTCAATACCAATCTCCTCAATACCAATCTCCTCGATACCAATCTCCTCGATCTCCTGACGCAATTGGTTGATAAATCGCTGGTGATGGTCGAGCAACAGAGCGGGCAGCACCGTTATCGCCTGTTAGAAACCTTGCGCGAGTATGCGTTGGCCCAATCATCCACGGCCGCGTTGAAGAGCCTCCAACAGCGGCACGCTGCATTTTTCCTGGGCCTGGCCGAGCAGGCCGCGCCGGAATTGCTGCGCGCCCAACAACAATGGTGGCAGAGTCGCTTAGAGACAGAACATGCCAATCTGCGCGCAGCGTTAGACCATCTGCTGACCGCTGACGAGAGTGAAATGGCGCTGCGTCTGGCCACTGCGTTGCACCGTTTTTGGGACTACCGCGGTTATGTCAGCGAGGGACGCGCCTGGTTAAAAAAGGCCTTGGCCAGGCGCGGGTCGGCCACCAGCGAAAGCCAGGCAAAGGCGCTCAACGCAGCCGGCTGGCTGGCATATCGGCAAAGCGACTTAGCACAGGCCCGGCTTGTCATTGAAGAGAGTTTGCGGCTCTTTCAAGACGCCGAAGAGGAGATTGGCTTGGCGGAGGCGCTGCAAATCTTGGCGGTTGTTGAGATGGATCAGGGCGAGTACCCAACCGCGCAGCAACGCCTGGAGCAAAGCTTAAGTCTTTGTCGTACACTGGATTACGACCGTGGCATTGCCCGCGGGCTCCAATTCTTGGGTGCCCTGGCGTGGGATCAGGACAGGATCGCCGAAGCACGTGCTTATTATCGGGAGAGCCTCGACTTCTACCAAAGCGTCGGCGATCAGGTAAGTATCGCCACCGTATATTTGAATGTAGGCGATACCGAGCGATTGTTGGACGATCTGGTCGCAGCCCACACGCAATATGAAGCCTGCCTGGAACTCGCCCGCGCCTTGGGGCATGTTGGGTTGATTGGCGCGGCGCTGAAGAGCCTGGGCATGCTTGCGTTTAAACAACAAGACTATGACCAGGCCCGCCACTATGGCGAAGAGGCGCTGCGCATTTTTCGCGAACTGGGCGACAAATCCCACGTTGGTTTCGCGCTTTGCAATCTAGGCGATGTGGCGCGCAAGCGGGGCGAAAGCCACCAAGCTTTGGTCTATTATGGCCAGTATTTACAGATCATGCACGAGGTCGGTTATAAATGGCCGACTTTTTATGCCTTAGAGGACATCGCCGCGCTCTTAACCGAAGTGGATCAGCATCCAGCATGGGCGGTGCGTCTATTGGGCGCAGCCGACACCTTGCGCCAAGCAACAGGCATCGCGGTGGCCCCCAATCAACAGGTAGATCACGACCGCATTTTGGTCACTTTGCGCCAACAATTGGGGGACATAACCTTTGATCAATTGTGGGAAGAGGGGCGTGCGAAACCCCTTGCGCAAAGTGTGGCCGAAGCTACGCAGCTTTCGCTGACATAAATTGAAAGGTTTAACTCAGAATAAAAACGCCCTCGGAATCTTGAAGATTCCGAGGGCGTTTTTATTCTGATACTTTTGCCAAAAATCTGTGACGTTTTTGTGACGATCGTCTGTTATCTTGTTCATGCTTCGTACAAAGGGTGCGAACAACAAACAAAGAAAGCGACTTTTAACATGCAACATTTAACCATTGATCAATGGGTGGCACAGCCGTCGCAACAGGATAAAAACGACGTGATCGTGCGCCCGATCCAGCTTGGCGATGCGAACTTGATCTTCGAGATGCATCAGCGGCTCTCACCCGATAGCCTCTATTATCGCTATCTCCAATACCGCAGGCCAACGCTTGATGAGTTCGCCGCGGTCTGCCACCTAGATCCCGCCAAAGGCGCGGGTTTTGTGGCGACCACCCAACGTAACGGCGAAATCGTCGTGGGGATTGCCTATTATGTACGTGAGGCGCACGCCCAACAGCCAACCGCCGAACCTGGTATCCTGGTCGAAGATAGCTTCCAGGGTCAAGGGATTGGGCGCAGCCTGTGGCAACGCATGCAACAACATGCCCTGGTCAACCGGATCCAGCGGCGGCGCGTGCTCTGCCATCCCAATAACCAACGCGTGGTGCGCCTGGTGCAGGGTGGCTGCTTGCCCTATCAGGCCAAAGCAAGCAGCGGATTGAGCGAATATTTGGTTACGCTTGGCGAGCGCCCCCAGCCACGCCCCTTGCGATGGAGTCTAGCTGAGTTCGATTTCTCAATTTCTTATTAATTCAAAAGTGAAGCAACAAAAAGGAAAACGTATGTCAACCCTAAAATCCACTCGAGCACGTGCCTGGGCAAGTTTGATGCTTTTATGGCACCTGGTCGCCATCCTCTTGCCAGCCGATGTGGTTTCCGCAGAGGAGCAGGCCAATGGCTGCGGCAACACAAACATCCGCGCTGTGCACCTAGCATACCAGCCAGCATCGGCGGATGAGCAAGTCGTGATCCCGAAAGAGCTAGTCGATCGCGCAGCCTATGCGGCGAACTGGCGCTTTGCCTATAAGGACGCTGAATACATCAAATTGCTCATCCATGATGAACTCATGGCGAAGGCTGCAACTCATTCGGTTGTCAACGATGAAAAACTTGTCCAAGTCATGGACGACTTCAAATTCAACTATGAAGAAGCGATTGCCAAGCAATATCACAATCCGAACGATCACACTTCAGACGAACTGCTCCATACGGCGTTGGATGTTGCCTTGAAGATGCCAGATTTACAGGGCGCAGTGCCGTTTGTGGTCGAGGAATTGCGGGGTTCGGATGGTGCGCGTACCAATATTGAGCCGTTGTATGGCCCGATTGCCGGGAGTGCGCAACGTTATGGGCTCGGTGAACGCCTGAAACAGAACCTCTCAGAAGTGCTCCAGAGGACATACGATTGCGCCAAAACCAATCCAGCCGTCAAAAAAGTCGTTGATAAACGCCACGCCGGAAAGACCAAAAGCAAAATTGACGACAGTGCCAAGGAGATCGCCACCAACAACCCCGAGAATCCCGTTCTGCAAGATATTCTCCAGCGCGTCGGTGAAAATGGCACACTCAGCCTCTCGCTCAACGAACTCAAAGCGATGAGCAAGACCGAGTTTGACAAGATCAACCACGCCATTGGTGACCTCCAGCAAACCCTGGTCGGGATCGACAAGCAGCAAAAAGACCTGCTACAGTACATGAGCAATCAAGAGGCGCGTGAGGTTGCGCGGGCCATCGCGGCGGCCAAGGCAGCCGAATATGAACTGACGATCAAAGCGCTCAATTCCTCGGTCTCGATCATCAGCACCCTGGCCGACTTTATCCGACCCGGGCTAGGCAAACAGATGTCCACGATTCTCGGTTCGGGTGTGGTCATTGTCGATTCGATGACGCGCTGGCTAGATGCTGTCGCTGGGCTAAACGGGCTGGACAAACTGACTTCGCTGAGCACCGTGGTGATGACGGGCAATGTGTTGGGTGCCGTCATGAATGTCGTCAGTTTGTTCGGTGACGCCGAGCCTACGCCGGACCAGATGATTCTGGAAGAGATTGGCAAGTTGCGCCAACAAGTTGATCGATTGCGCACCGAGATGCACGATCGTTTTGACCGTATTGATCAAGAGTTGAACACGATCTATGCCATCATGCAAGATCGCTTCAATTTGATCGACGTGCAACTAGGCGAGATCAATGGCAACATCCAAGAGGTGCAAAAGTCGCTCATCGCCCTCGACCTCAAGTTGAGCCGCATCGAACGCAACAACTTCGAGTTTCTGGATGCGCTCGGTCGTCGCCCGCTGCTCAACGCCATCAATGGCGGACTCGGTTATCAGGATCGCACCGGCCTGCCCATGCCCTTCCAACCGGATTTTATCGAATATGAGAATGTTCTCCAGACCTGGGGCACGATCCATGCCTTTGACGCGTTGGCGACCGGACCAACGCAACGCGACTACAGCGCCGGCGCGCTGTTGACTGAACTAAATGCTTACCCGCTTGATTCTAATCTCAACTATCTGAATGGCTGGCTGATCGCCAATGGCTACCCAGCCATCAGCAACAAACGCTTGCCCAGCCCGCGTGACTGGCTCTTTGCCACACGCGCCTATACACAGCTTGGTCAGGAGTGGCCGGCGCACATGAAACAGATCGACCCGCAACGCCACACCCAACTGAACGCGATCAGTGCCGACATGGAAGCGGCCATGCTCAACATCTCGACCCGGAATACGCTGACGGGGACACTTGGTAATACCCTACTTTTCACTAACGTGATCACCTACTATCAGGGCAAACTCAATCAATTGGATGGTCAGATTCAACAGGAGGAAGCCGCCTATGCGCAGGAGATTCGGAGTAAAAACGGGATCGATCGCCAAGAGCCGTTCAATCTCTATGGTGGCATCGATCAAGCCTTGACGTATACCCCCCCAGGGCTTAATGCGATCGACTATGATGCATCAGCATTAACGCTGACTGTACCCAGTAATCTGATGGTACACATCCCAAACTTCAACCGTTACAATCTGGCGGAATATCTTAAGATCACAACGACCGCACAGCTTTCAACGACTGACCAACTCCAAGTTGCCATTGACGTTAGTATGCAAAATAGGCGCCCAGTACCAGGGTGCAAGCCCGACCCCGATGTTTGCGCACAAATGGGCAATTTGTCGGTTGGGGTCGGCGTGTTTTATGGCAATGTCTCGCTTGTCGCGCTGGAACTGCTGGCTGGCAGAGTGATCTTGCCGGTCATCGATAGCAATGTGGAAGAACCAATCGATTATGTGGTGCGCAACTGGGCGGGCTTGAAACCACGCTTCGAGGCCGAGGCGTCCATCGTCGCCCCTTCACCGGCATTGGCCCAGCAGCGGGCCGCGCTCTTGAGCGATCTCTCGCCCAAACTAGAGGAGCGTCTGGCGGCGTATCAGCAAGCGTTGTATCGGCAGGTGTTGCAGGCGATGACCACGGGATCGTTACGCCCGTTTGCCGTAGAGCTGGCTGGTGGCAAGACCCTGCTCGATAGCTTTGTCACCCTGGGTCTGTCGCGGGCCGTGGGCAGTGATGACTTCTTGCGGGCCATGCTCTATGGCGATCAGCAATTGATCAATGACAACCAGATTGCGCACACCTATGCCCTCAGCATCACCCAGCCGATCACCGGGACGAATCTTACGATCAATCCACGGCTTGTGATTGGGCAGGTGGCGGAGCAACGCACGACGGCATTCACAGGGATCATCAACCGCTATCTCGCCGCGATCACAGCCAATACCCATGTGGAAGCCAGCGATTATGTGGCCAACGCCCGCCGTGAACTGGACCTGACCATGCGCATTGCGCAGTTGGATGGACAACCAACAACACCGCCGCCATCAACAGACAAAAAACAGATCTACCTGCCATTGATCGTGCGCTAGTTTAAACATCAATAGGATGGCAGTCACCTTCAAAGTGGCTGTCATCCCAAAATTTTGGCGCAAATGGAATTTGGCAGCTGACAGTAACAAGTCGCCGCAGCGACTAGGATCCCTGTGCCTGAGGGCACTTGCTACTGTCAGCCGCGGGGTTTATCCCCGCGAAAAAAATCGTAAAAAAAATCTGGGATGCACCCCTTTCAAAAGTGGCTGTCATCCAACCACAATTGGTTTGTTTGGAGAATTCACATGAATCAACAGAATATGGTCGACCAACCTTGGATCAATCGCAGCGCCTTTACCAATTCGCTTGGCATGTGGTTGATGCCGTGGGCGCTCTTGGTGCTCGGTTTAACTTACACGGGCCAACCGGGTGTGATCTGTTTGACCCCGATGGCCTGGCTACTGGCGATCCCGGCCGGCTGGAATTATGCTGTTTTTGCGCGTGGCAAGCCCGGTCGCCAGCCATTTGTTGCCGGCATAATCCTGGGGGCAGTGCTTGGTCTGTTATACGGCATGCTCTTTGTTGGCATCTCCGCCTATACAATGCCCACCGACCCAGGGCCAGAAAATGGCATTTCGACGCAAGGTCTTGCGTTGATCATCGTCACGGCTGGCACCGTGTTCGCGGCACTCCTCAGCGGCTTGATGGTGGTGCGAGCGGCATCTTTGCAACGGCGCGGGAAAGAGCTGCCTATGATCAAGGTGAACTAAAGGCCAAAAAAACAACAAACTAGATGACGGTGCGGTTGATCATAGGAATACTGTGATCAACCGCACCGCGATTTGAAAGAATAAGTTTACCCTTGTTCAGGCACAGCGGTTACACAGAGCACACAAAGGAAGAGCAGACACAGAGGGCACAGAGAAAAAACAGAGCAAGTTTGTCTTCCCGCTGTGTAACCGCTGTGTCTGGGTAATATGCGTTAATCAGTTTCTCAAAACTGGGGCGTACGCAAAAACACGTAGCGGCTTGACAACACTTAATGCTCGTGCTACACTCGGTATACTTGGTAAAGCGCACCCGGCATACCAAACTATTTATCTTCATTTTTTCATCAACCAATAAACCTTACCTTTTAGGTGTAGCCATGCTCTTCATTCATTGTTCGCCACTGATCCAAACAAGTTGGATCTAAATACGTCGGCTGGCGATTGATAGGAATTTGTTCAGAACTTGTAAACTGAACAACAGGAGGCGCTCCTGTGTCTGTTTGTCGCGCTGAGTGTGCAGTTCAGCGCGACAAACCTTTACCCTCCTATCAGAGGTGTTCGCTTTTTATACACCGCGCAATGAGCATCCTTTCGAAGCACACTATTTAAGCTCAGCGGCCACGGACGTATGCGATCCCGTGGCTGTTTTTTATTTTCAACTGTTCTCTGTGATACAACGCTGCCGCTCGGTTGGCTAGGGTTGTACGCCGAGATCCAGCGCTGAATAACGGCCACGGCACATGCTCCCGTGGCCGTTTTGTTTTGTCATCAACGATTCATACTCGAAGCAAAAGCAACAACAAAATTTCAGGAGAAAGCTTTATGTCACAACACCCCGATCCTACTTTCGACTATCCGATTGAACCCTATAACCACACGCACGATGCCGGTTTGGCTGTGATGTGGAACGAGAGCGACCAGCAATGGCCGGGCGGTTTTACGCGCGGCGTGCCTTTTACAGCCGAGCGAATTGCCGATTGGATGGACAAGCAGGTGACGATTATACGCCTCGTTGTCCGCGCGCCAGGTGGAGCGGTGGTTGGCTACGGCAGTTTGTGGAATGAGCCGAGCCAACCCGGGCGCAGTTGTTATGTCGATCTGCTCAACGTCCACCCTGGCTATCAAGGGCGCAGCCTCTGCCGACGCATGTTGACCCAGATGGTCGATTATGCCACGGAACACGGCTACCAGCGCATGAGCATTGGCACCTGGTCGGCCAACCTCAAGGCGGTGCCGCTCTATAAAAAGGTCGGCTTTTACTGGAAGCCCAACACCAGCGTCTCGATGGAGAACTACATTCCCCTGCTGCGCCAATTGCCGATTCTGCGCGACTTTTTTGCGCAGACTGATTGGTATGCCCACCACAGCCGCCCATTGCAACAGGTGGAAGACGAACAACGCCATCCAAAAACCGGCGCGATGGAGGTCTACCTCTGCCGCTGGGCACGCCCAGATGGGGAATCGATCGAAGCCGTGATCGACCGCAAGGCCCAGACGATCACCGGCTTGGAGACCAAGGATTTTGCCGCCTATGCACAAGTGGGCGAGAGCAAACCGGCGCAGGGCCTCCGCTACCCGATTACCTGGGAGATTACCAACAAGCGGAGCACCCCCTTGCCGGTGCGGCTGGCGGCTAGCGGTGATGCCCAGGTGCAAGTTGAGCATGCCGAGAATTTTACCCTGGCGGCAGGCGAGACGCGCACCATGACCGCCAGCTATCGCTGCGCGGGCGATGCCCCGCGTTTGGAGATTTCGCCCTGGCGACCAAAGCCAACGCCACAGATCACCACCCAATTGGTGATCGACGAAGAAGAGCTAACCCTGGGTTCTGGGCTGCATTATCAACCGGCGGTGGAGATCTCACTCCATCCCAGCCCAGTCAGTTTGATCCCTGGGTTGGCGCAGACCGTGTTGGTCCAGGTCAAAAATCAGTTGGACCGACCGTTGCAGGGTGAACTGCAAATTGTGAGCGCAGATGGCCTGACCAACAGTTGGCAGCGTCAGCCCTTTAACGCCGAGGCCCAAGGTTATGCCAGCGCGCCTTTACAACTGGCGAGTGAACAAGAAGGCACCGCAAAATTGGCACTCGTTGCCAGCTTCCAGGATGGCGATCAATTAATCACAACCGCGCCGCAGGCGCTGCCGGTGCTGGTGCGCAATTTGGGTAGCCTGGTAGCCACCGAGCATCATCCCGACCCGGCCACGACGACGATCTATGCCGAGAATGATTTCTTCTATTTTGGCTGTGAGCAGCGCGAGGGGCGCCTGTGGCTACACAACAAGGCCGGGCAAGAATATCATATCAACTTGGCCGAGACGTTGGGGCCACCCTACACGCCCAACGAGTTTGAACAGCGCGACTACCAGATCAGCCTTGATCAAGCGGCCAGCCGGCTCTCTGTGAGTTGTACGATCGCGTCTAACAACTTTCCTGGCCTTACACTGGGACGCGAGGTGATTGTCACCACCTCGGCCCTGGTGCAGGTACGTTATTGGCTGCAAAATGCGGGCGTGGTCGCCCACACCGGCAAGATCCTGACCACCGTCAACCTGCCAGATAACTTTGCGACCAACGCCCAAGCCGCTCTGCCGCGGCGCGAACGGTTGATAACGGCCATGTCAAATGCCATGCCCGAAGCCGAGGGTGACTTCCCCAAACAACCCGCCGGGCTGGCCGAACAGTGGGGGGCCTACAGCATGCAGGGCCAGGTGCACGGTGTGGTCTGGAGCCAAGCGATCAGCGAACACGAGTGGCGTCCCTGGTTCTTCGACCTCTACTCCGCCGAGTGGAACATCCCGGCGGGGGATCGCGTGGCGCTTAGCCCGCTCTATCTCTACTGTGGGCCAGGCGATTGGCGCGTGGTGCGGCGGCTTTGGCAACAGCTGAATGGGCAGACCGAGCAGGCACAATTGGACAATCGTTCGATGCCAACACCCGCCGATCCGCAGCAGGCGACGCTTACCCCCAACCCCGCCCTGACGCTGGGCGACAGGGTGACGGTGCAACTACTAGCCGATAATTTGCGCAAACAACCGATCAACGGGCGCATTCTGCTCACCCCGCCGGCAGGCTGGTCGGTGGACCCGGCTGAATTCGCCGTGGAAGAGTTGCAACAAGATAAGGTGTTGACGGCTGTCGTCCAGCTGACGGGTGAGAATCCGCCGGTTGGTCCGGCCACCGGGGCGATGACCTTCCAGACCACTGGTTTTGACAGCGTGCAACCCTTTACCATTCTACGGCTGGGCGATGCGCGCCAACAGGTGCAAATTAGCCAAGAACGGACTGGCGACCATGAGTTGTGGCAGATCGACAACGGGCGCATGGTCTGGAGCATTGCCCCCCACTATCATGCGGGCCTCGTGGCCTGGCGCGAACGGGGTAGCACGGTCAATCACTTGTGGAGCGCCTTTCCCAACGAGGGCGAATTTGAATGGATGAAACCCTGGTTTGGCGGTCTACGCCCACTCTTGAATGGCAATGGCGGTGGTTGGCCGGGCAAATTTCACCAGGAACAGTTTGTCGCCAGCGAGATCGAACGCATCGATCCAGCCGGTCTGCCCTGGCGGGGTGTCCGGGTGAGCACAGAAATTCAGCAACAGAAGCCCTTGCAGGGCATCCGCGCCGAAATTGACTATCTAACTCTGCCCGGCAGCAATTTGATCCAGGCCCGCTTCCGGGTGATCAACAACGCGCCGATCTATCGCCAGGCCTGGAACCCATCGAGCGCCTTCATGCTCTATGGCCAGGTGGATGGCAGTTACGCCAAAACTGTGCTCTATGGGGAAAGCCCGCTTGTCGGGCCAGTGCAACGCAAGCGCACGGCCTATAGCCAGTGGTTGCATGTCGCTAACTGGGCCGCGCTCGTCAACCCCGAGACAGGACGAGCGTTGAGTGTGGTAGCGACCAATGCCCCCGAAGGCATTACGCTACTGGATAGCGGCGCACGCGGTGGCCATCTGCTGGTGAACCAAAGCAACATCCTGGCTCCCAACGCCACCAACGAACTAGTGCTGCATATGGCCCTGGTCGATTCGCTGGCTGCGGCGCGCCAGTATGCGGGGTTGTGATACGCGCGAAAGAGAATGGAAAAAGGGGCCTATTATGATTATCTTTCGTTTCAGGCGCACGGCTCAGTTTGGAATCTGAATGGTCCCGAAGAATTCCAACAGTTTGCGGCAACGAGCCTGGATCTGTTGAGTTGGCCCTATTATGCCCAAGCCCAGGGTGGGCCCTACACGACTGAGGAAAGTGTCGTGGCCCGGCAATATGTCCTGAATTATTACCTTGACGCACTACCAAGTTGTACTTTGCAAGACGCCTTTGAACATTGGGTCTATGGCGAAGCACCAGCCGATGTGACTGCGGCTGACCTCGATGCCAAATGGCTCGAACTCAAAGCACGCTTCACGCCGTGGGAGCATGAATCTACGTGTGCGGATGAAGCAATGACGGGCTGGCAGCGCTGGAACTGGAGCTTATATCGGATGCCGCTTTATATGATCACCTATCCAATCGCGATGGTGGGTGCTTGTCAATTTGGGCGATTGGCGGAAGCGGATCGTACCAGTGCCATCCACCACTACAAAGCGGCACTCACGCTGGGCAATACGCGCACCCTGCCAGAATTGTTTCAGGCCGTTGGGATCACCTTTCCCTTTACATGTAATAGATCAATTCTACCGCTTCAGTTCGTGGGTCTTCGATGATCCGGAAAATGTTCAAGTCTGGGTGGATGAGTCGGGGCGCGTCGTGGCCTGGGTGGTGATGCAGACACCCTTTTGGGCGATTGACTATGCCTGTCACCCAGATGTTGCTGACGAAGTGCATCCGCAACTCTTAGCATGGGCGGATCAACGAGCGCAGCAGATTGGCGGCAGTGCTTATGGGCGGCCAATTTGGTTCGTCAATGTCTTTACCGATCAGCAAACGCGCACTCTGGATCTAGGAGCGGCGGGCTTCGCCTCGCAGGCCAACATGGGTGAAAACTCGTGGACGAAAGTACTAATACAACAGTCAGCGCCTACAGTCGATCCCAGGCACAGGACGCTGGACGGATTTGTGATCCGTCCGCTGGCCGGCCTGGCTGAAATCGCGGCCTATGTCGATCTACATCAGGCAGTTTTTGAAAGCCGCAGTATGACAATCGGCTGGCGGGCGCGCACGTTACAGCAGGCCGCCTATCGCCCCGACTTGGACTTGGTCGCCGTCGCCGAGGATGGTCGCCTGGCGGCATTCTCTGTCTGCTGGCTGCACGCCGGGGCGGATGGGCTACGTGGGCAGGTCGAACCCATGGGCGTCCATCCCGACTTCCGTGGTTTGGGATTAGGACGCGCCATCCTGTCCAAAGGCTTGTGCCGCCTCTATGCGCAAGGTGCGCAGGAGGTGTTGGTAGAAACGGATAACTACCGCAACGCCGCCTTTGCCCTGTATGAGTCAGTGGGCTTTCGGGTGCAGCGCGAGGTTTTGGTCTTTCGTAAAGATTATCAGTAAGTTGCGGGAGAATTCCATCTGGATACCTGGGGCGATTTTGTGGAAGCGGTGCAGATTTATGAAATCCGCTTTGCTTTCAGTGTATGAAAGTTCAATCTGATTCAGTTCGAGGAGCATATCATGATTTCTGATTCAGCTACACCAGCCTGGTTGACTGACATTCTGCAGTAGGTGTTTTACCGTATTCTCAATTCTTGTTCGATCCGTTCCATTAAAAAAAGCTTAATCAAAGATTGATACGGTACATCTCGCTTGTTGGCGATCATGCGCAACTGATTTAGCATCGATTCAGGCAGACGCAAGGAAATAGACTTTGTCGAGGGTTTTAGGTGGGGCAAGACAGCAGCCTCGGCATTGTCCCAATCAACAAACTCCGTAGAATCATGGGCCGCCCAAAATGTTCGTTCTTCTTCTTCAGTTGTGAGGTTTGGAACTTCTTTGGATGTGATTTGCATATTTTTGCGATTCCTTCTCGTTCATCTCACGCGCGGAGATGACACGAATCAGCGTATTTCGAATTGTAAACGCAATAAACAACCAGCGTTCGGCATCTGTACGTCCTAGTGCGTAATAACGTTCTTCATTTTGCGAATGTTTGGCATCTGTGGCCACAACGAGCGGCAAATTGAAGAAAACTTCTTCACATTCGCGATCAGCGACTTGATGAAGGTACCAATTTTTTTCGATATTTCCTTCATCCCAGTCAAAGCCTGTGGCTTTGTAAATGTTGTCACGCATGAGGGTGTATATTACCAAAATATACACATTTTCTCAAATATGGAGACTTGATGATTCCCAATTCACCCACACCGGCTTGGTTGACCGCCATTCTGTGGCAGGCGGGCATCCTCCAACAGGGTGAGGTTACCGCAGTCGATGAACAAAAGGACGGTGCGTTCAATTCGCAACTGGCCTTTCTACGCTTGCATTACTCAGCCGATGCCGAGTCGGATCTGCCGACGCGCCTGGTTTTAAAGCGCAACGTCGCCTCAGATTGGGGAGTGGAGGCGGGCGCGGAGGAAGTGAAATTCTACAAACTGGTCGCCACGTTGCCCGATTACCCGCCAATCATGCCGCCCTGTTATGCCGCGGCTACGGATGAAGCCAGCGGCGACTCCTATCTGTTACTGCAAGATCTATCCGAGAGCCACGCGCCGCCAATCACGCGGGATCAGCAGCTCAGCATCGTGGATGGGGTTCCTGCGCCGGCCTACATCGAAAGCGTGGTTGACACGCTGGCCCAGTTTCATGCCTACTGGTGGCAACATCCTTTGCTGGCGAGTGGGCGTCTTACGGTTGGTTATTGGTCAAGAAACGCCGAACGCTTGGCATTATATCAGGAACGGCGGCAACGCTCCTGGGATAGCCTAGTTGCGGCTGAAGGAGATTGGTTGCCGACTGACATTCGGGCATTGTACGAGCAGGTGCTTACTCGCCTGCCCGCGCACTGGCAACGCTATCTGGAACCGCGCTTTCGCACCCAGTCGCACTTGACCGTGGTGCATGGCGACGCCTATTTTTCCAATTTCCTCTGTCCCAAACAAGGCAATGCGGGGACCACCTACTTACTGGATTGGCAATCGCCCGTCGTTGATCTCGCTGGCCATGACCTGGCTAATTTGATTGCCACCTTCTGGACACCAATGCAACGCCACCATGAAGGGCGCGAACAAAAGCTGCTCCAGCGGTACTACAACACGCTGTGCGCCCACGGCGTCGCTGGGTACACCTGGGAAGAACTGCTGACGGACTATCGTGCTGGGCTAATCTACTGGTTGCTGGTGCCGGTGCAGGATCGCTACGGTGGTGCGGGCAAAGACTACTGGTGGCCCAAGATGCAATGCCTGGTTGCAGCGTTTCGCGATTGGCAGTGTAAAGCGTTGTTAGGTGATTAAGCACCTACATTGGGCGGACGGAAAGCGGCAGATTGGTGGTCATCCTCCTTCCGGGAAGTGACCATAACCAGGTCCGTTAACGAGAGATCTTGTGGTCACTTCCTGGAAGGTTGGTAACTACCAAGCCACCCCACCCTAACCCTCCCCAAACGAGGGAGGGGACTGTCACGGGGAGGACCATAATTGGTAGCTATACTGAGTTCAGAATGAAACCCGGAGTTTTCGTCAACGATCTTCCTGGAAAGGGTCAGGATCTTCAGGGTAATCGAATCGATCGGTGACCCCTTCCAGGAAGATTAGAACTCCGGTTCTCAACTTGATTTGAGTATAGCAGAAGCGCTATCATCCTCCCCTTCCTGGTTCCCTCCCTTTCCAGGGGAGGGTTAGGGTGGGGTTAGTAGTTACGAAGGTTGTTAGATAGCGACGTGTAAAATGTAGCGAATTAGGAGTCAATCATGACCGACCATCTGACAAAATATCGTGCTGAAATGGCGCGCCAAGCGTATAATACGGTTAACGATCAAATAAAAGAGAAGGGTAATATTTCCTATGCCAATTCCTGATTTTCTCGACCCTGTATTGATTCGGCAAAACGCGACAGAGGCGGATCTGGAGCCAGCGGCGCTTGAGCAACTGCTTGCGCTGGCCGAACGCATTACGGCTGTACCGGCCTTGCAACGGTGCGCCGAACAACTCTTTGCCCAAACCTACCACAACAGCGCTGTTACCATCGAACCTTCCGTTGAGGCGCGCTTTGGCAGCGAAGCGAACAAACTTTATCTGCTGCTGGCGGTCGATGCCGTGCGCCAATTGCGCGCCGTGCAACAGCAACGCGGCATCCCCGCCGCGATCACGCGCGAGAGCTATGGCGCTTTGGCGATGGTGGCACGCCGCTATGCCCACTGGCATTCTGGGCAAGTTGGTTTAGAAGTGACGACGGCGCGCCACTGGTTCGGTGTAACCGTAGCCTCTGGCAACCTCTACCGATTGGGCCGCCTGGAGTTCATTCTAAAGGTGTTTAATGGCAACATCCGCGTCTATCGTCACAGGCAAAGCGGGCAAGTGCAAGCGCTGGCCGAATCCGGCGTCCATTTTACGAATGACGGTTATTTGCCCTTTGCGATTGATGAGGCGACCCGTCGCCATTATGGCTGGTGCCAAGCAGAAGCGGACGACGAGGGCTGGACCACCACACTCAGCGAAGACAAAGTGAGCGTCAGTGGCACACCGATCTCACCCGCTGGTTATGCCCTGCGCACCACGCAACAGTTGGCCAAAGCCGAGTGGGAACTGGTTTTGCGCAACGGCGATACGGTGCTCGATATCCACATTCCCAACTTTATGCCACTCCGGCTGGATCTGCTGCACGCGTCATTGCAAAGGGCACTAGATTTTTTCCCGCGTTACCATCCCGAACACCCATTCAAAGCCTTTGTTTGCGATTCGTGGCTTTTCAACACCCAATGGGCAGAGATGCTGCCCGCCAGTTCTAATATTCTGGCCTTTCAGCAACAGGGATATCTCTACCCACGTGGCTCTGATGGCGCAGAAGGCATGTACTTTATCTTCGGCAAGTGGCTGGTAGATCTAGACAAAGCGCCACAAGCCACGCAGTTACAGCGCGCCGCGATCAAACATCTGCAAGCGGGCAACCCATTACGCAGCGGCGGCTTTTTGCTCTTACCAGAGGAGATCGAGAAGTTTGGGCAAACGCCGTATCAAAATCGTGAATGGATGAAGGAGCAACCTGATGACCCAGGAAATTAACGAGTCGTTTGTGGTCGACATCATGGAACGATTATATAGCCGTCGGCCCCGTGTAAAACGCCTCGGCGGCGGTGTTAATATGCATGTTTATGCCGTCAGCTTTGGCGATGAGACCGAAGACAAAGTGATCAAGCTAGCAGGCGAAGGAGGGTGGAAACCGTGGGCAGTACTCGATGAAGAGGCCGTGATGCGGGCGCTGCGCCGGACAGGGATCAGCGAAGTGCCAGAGATCGAGTATACGCAGGAGGATCTCGGTTGGTCCACTGTGCCCTTCTTTGTCACCCGGCGGGTTCAGCCTGGTCTACAGATTGAAACAGGTCTCGGCCCAGATGATCGTGACGCCGAACGAATCTGGCGACAAGCTGGGGGATTGCGAGCGCGGCTCGGTCAGGTGGATTGGCAATGCACCACACGCACGTTGACACCGCGCCAGGCCGCCGAGCAAATTCTCCGTTTTGCCACCGGGGTCGAAGAGGCGTTGGATCAACTACCGAGCTATCAGGGTGTCTTTGATCGTTTGCTGGGAACGGTAAAAGCGTTGGCAACGGCGCAGGGTGAACATTTTGGGCAAGGTGATCCGGCCGAGATATTGACCGCGGGTGACAACAATTTAGCCCTGGTGGATTTTAGCGGCTTCGGCGGTGCGCACCGCCGGCTGCGCGAACTAGGGCTGTTGAATGGCCAGTTGCGCTGGCTTTATGGCGGTGATCCACGGATTGTGACCTGGCACGAACAAGGCTTCTTCGGTGGTGAAGCCGTCACGGCGGAAATGCGCCAGGAACTTACCGTCTGGGAGCTCTATTCACTTGTATCAGGCGTCGGCTGGATGACGCAGGTGGGCTGGATTGCCGAACGGGACAGTCAATTGGCGTTTGCGCACGCGTGGCTTCAGGCGACGCAGCCTGTGTGACCATCAGCGAGAGGCACGGTTTATCGAAGGAGGAAAAGTTGCTGACGACAGCATCAGCGAGGCTTGCGCCCTACGACCTAGTTGTTATCGATTCCGAGATCGCGGCGCTGCCCAAGCTTGATTTGCACCTACATCAGGAACGGATGACCCCGTACAAGTCTGCACGACGATTGGGCGCGAGTATGCGATTGCGCTTGCGCTTGGATTTACAGCAGACGAGTTACTTGAGATCACGCGATAGGCTGTTCGAGTGGCATTTACGACGCCGACACGGCGAAATGCTCTGCTGGCGGAGCTGAGTGATGCGAACGATACCCTCAGTTAAAGGGGATCCTACTAAAAAAATTCAAGAGAGCAATGCCTATGTATATTGTTCGTCCTTTTCAACCAAATGAAGATGAATACGCGGCCGTCGTGAATAGGTACAATATAGCCTGGCCGGACGAGCGTCCGATCGCGATTGAGATGGTGCGTGAAAATGATCGGGACTGGCCCGCCGCTGCCCTAAATCAACGCTTCATGGTCGAGGATGAGGGCCAGATCGTTGCCAGTGCGAGTTGTTATGCGCTGTATTGGCAACATCAGCCGGGTACGATCCACCTGAGCTTCGATGTGCATCCTAGCCATACCGGCCAGGGTGTGGAGGATCCGATCTATCACACCCTCCTGGCCTATTTGCGAACGCACACACCCGAGTTGAACATACTGGCCACGAGTGCGCGGGAGGATCGGCTTGATCGGGTTCAATTTCTGGAAGCGCGCAATTTTCAACCAGCGATGCGCTCACCCCAATCCGCCCTGGATGTGCCGCATTTCGACGCAACCCGCTTCCAAACCTTGTCTGACAAGCTTGCGCAGCAAGGCCTTCCCATCTACACATTGACAGAACTCTACCACCAGGAGCCGGATTGGAAACAAAAACTATGTGATTTGCGCTGGGCAATTATCCAGGACGTGCCAGCGGTCGAGCCACCCACGCAACCAACCCTGGCTGACTTTGAACGGATGGTTTTGGATGATCCAGCGCTCGATCCCGAAGCATTCTTTATCGCGGTGGATCAGCATCAAGCGCGAGCAAACGGCGTTGGGCGATTGATCGGCCAAAGTAATTTATAGATCAACGACCGAACCTACCAGCATCTAGACAGGGGTTTGACCGGTGTGCTGCGCCCCTATCGTCGCCGCGGCATCGCCACGGCACTCAAGCTACGCACGATTGACTATGCGCAGCAACATGGTGCTCGTTCGATCACCACGGGCAACGAGGAAAACAATCCGATGTACCAGATCAATCTGGCGCTGGGGTTTCAGCCCAAGCCAGCCTGGATAAGTTATCGCAAGCAGATTATATAGAAGGGTTTTATGAATGAACCCCACAAGCGACTCATCTATCCTACCGAGGGGTTTACGCCGCACCGTTCATTACCATTTGGGAAAGGATCAAAGTGTTTATTACTTTTCGGTGTACGACCAGCAAACATTAGTGGGCACTGTCTATCTGCACGACATCGACCTGCAAACGGGTGATGCCCTGATTGGTTATCATCTCTTTCATGCGCAGGATCGCGGCAAGGGCATGGGGACCAAAATGCTTAGCCTTTTGCAGCAGTACGTGGTGAATGAAACAGCGATCAAACGGTTGATTATTATTACGAGGTACGATAATGGTGCATCGAGGGGGATTGCACTTAAGTGTGGGTTTAGCGAGTTGGGTGGGGCGTGGGAAGACCCCGAAAATCTAGTGGTCTATGGCTGGTCGGTTACACGGGCATAGCGTGCGCGGAATCCGCTTGGATTCCGCGCACGCTACACTCTGGCTAAAAGAAGTAGATAACCTCCATCATTAGCTGATGGTAAGTAGTCATGGTTCGTAGGGGCGTGATGAATCACGCCCAGCACAACACAATCAGGACGCAGGGTTAAAATGGGCGACAAAGGCGGCAGTGGGATGGGTTCACTGGGTTTTGACCGCTGGGCGTGATGAATCACGCCCCTACGGTTCAAGCTGCGTAACATGAGTGAGTAATTAATAAGCGCCTTCTTGCGTGAAGACCACCGTGACGGTACGAATCAAAATTTGAATATCCAACCAGAGGCTCCGGCGTTCGATGTATTCGATATCCAAATGCAGGCGGTCATCAAAATCCAAATCGCTGCGCCCACTGACTTGCCACAAGCCGGTCAAACCGGGCAAAACTTCCAAGCGCTCGGTGTGCCACAGTTTGTAGGTGCTCACATCAAACGAAGTTGGGCGGGGACCGACCAGGCTCATGTCGCCTTTGATGATATTAAAGATTTGTGGCAACTCGTCCAGGCTGGTCTTGCGCAAAATCCGCCCGATGCGTGTCACCCGTGGATCATCAGTGATTTTGAAATCCGGCCAGGTCAGTTCGTTCAGGTGCGCATATTTCTGCTTGAGGGCTTCGGCATTGGTGTCCATCGTGCGTAGTTTATACATGCGGAACCGCTTGCCACCCTTGCCAGTGCGATTCTGTTTAAAAAAGACCGGACCGGGATTGTCCAGCCAGATCAACAAAGCACACAGGCCAATCACCGGCAAGAGCACCGGCAGAAACAGCATACACACGGCCAGATCGAGCAGGCGCTTGCTCACACTATAACTGGTGCGGAATAATTTCACATCGCGTGGTTGGATAAGGGTTAATTCCATCATGATATAAACCTCTTTGCCTTTTAAACCTTTGTGCCGATAAAAAAGTTGTAATTAAAACTTACAGATTAATAATTTACACGTAGTATTAACACTTAGATCGTCAGTTTTAAACGTAGTAATGTTTTCTAATATATTAATCGCTAAAAAACGTTAAATCCTTCGCGACATTTTAAAATTGGATACACCAATTTTCAGGATAGATTAACGTTGGGTTATTTAGACGTAAAACAGGCTAATAATGGAGAGTTTTATAGCTTTAGGGAGGGTAAGCGGATGGATGAGGCAGAAAAATTAATCGAATTAATTGAGCGCCAGTATAAAACCAGCGCGATCAAGCTGCAACTACTGGCGAGTGGGTGGAAAAAGGTGTATCGGATCGAACACGCAGACAGCCCCGATTGGATTGTGCGGGCCTATCCACCCCCTGGTTATGCGGGTCTGCCGGTTGATGTCGAAGGACTGGCGTCCGTCCTCTTGTTTTTGGAGGAGCAGGCATATCCGGCCGAACGGGTGGTCAGGGCGACCAATCAGGCGAGCGTTATCGAGGATGAAGGTTGGCAGGTGCTCATTACTACCTTTGTGGGTCAAGCGCTGACGGCCTGGCAACCGGCTGATCAGGCAGATGCCCCCCAACTTGCCACCAGCAGCGATAACCTAGCCGAAAATCCGCAGATCCTATTGGCCTTGGGCGCGGCGCTAGGCCGGTTACATACACTGGCACCCACGCTGACATTGCCCAAAGCCGGCATGTTGCCCAGTCGCGAGTTGGCCTGGGCTGCGACAAGCCTGATCGAGATTGCGGCGCAAGTGCCAGACCATTTACAGGCGCAGTATCAGCATTTACTCACAATGACCCAGAATGCGGATCGCTTTGAAGATTTACCGTTCGTTTTGATTCACAACGACTGCAATCCGAGTAATATCGTTATGACGTCGATGGGAGAAATTACCCTGATTGATTGGGAAAGCGCGGGTCATGGACCCGCGCTGATCGATGTAGGTATTTTGCTAAGCAATTGCTTTTCAAAGCCGCAATTGCGCATTGATGACCGCGCAATTACGGCCATTGTCGATGGCTATTGCCAACATCGACGACTTACCGCTACCGAATTAAACCGTCTACCCGCTGCGGTGCGCTTCTTCCGGCTTGTGCTGTTAGCTGGTTATTTCCCTGAACGCGTCAAACAAACCTTGTCTGATAATGAGTTGATTTATGGCTCGACCTACGCACAATGGCAAGCCCACTACGACGCTTCAGCCGAGATTGCCGCCCTCGCGCATAGACGTTTTGAAACCTATCTTTAATCGCCTCTATTGGTTGAGTCTAATACAATACCTTCGCCAAATTAGATTACGTAGGTTGCCTTGTTGATCAGGGTATATACCCCGAATGGGGTATATACCAAAATAGCCTGTGCGCATTAAAACCCCTTCTGGGATTTCCATACCGAATTTTAATTCGCCAATCGCTTTGTCAGGCCAGTCTGTCGCTCTGGCAATCTAACTTCGAGTTGGCGAAGGTATTGCTAATAGACAAACCATTTAAATGCCAGACAATCGTAGGTGCGGTTTTTAACCGCACTTGGCTGGTTTACCCAAGCTGTGCGGTTAAAAACCGCACCTACCTTTTGTATGCCTTTGATTTGCTTTGTCTATAAGTTAGCCGCCCGTGATACTTTTGGGATCTAGCTCATAGGCAGCGCCAGTCGTGCTCACTTCATCGCGCGATACAGCGCCAGCCGATGATTGTTGCGGGGAACGGTTGACCTGTTCTTCGGTAGCGCCCAATCTGGCGGAGGACATCGGCAGTGTCGTATCGCTTGAGCCACGCGACGAATAAGCAGCATTGAAACTACGGTTATGGCGCGTTTCGTTGCGCCCGTTTGCATTTTTCAGAAAGTAACCCAGCAGAAAACCGCCAGCCACGGCACCGATCAGAAATAATTCTGGTTGGCGCTGCGCAAAATCTTCAAGTTTGTCGTGTAAATTAGATTGTGAACGATAGGTATTCAAGGCTTTTTCCTCTCAGAATTCTTATGATTGGCGGAAGTATTTGCTCTGTCTCAGCGTAAGCAAAGAACAGCCAAAACTCAATAGACCAGTACACAATTTCTGGACACAGAGCTAGATACAACCTGTCCCGCCGGAGGGCGCGATCCTTGAGTGCGCTGCACTCAAGGATCGCGCCCTAACCAAAGATATACGGAAAAATTTGGTCGTTGACAAATGAAACAGAATATGATATGTTTCCAAACTATGAATATGTGCGTGAAGTTACAAGGCTTAATATTCGCTTTCCAAAATTTCGCTCAACAGCGAAACGCGGGAGCAACGCGCACAAATTCTATGTCTGCCGCGGCGGCTGGTGATGCGGTTACCATCGGTTTGGTAATCGATTAACGACGGGCTGGGGCTAGACTTTTTCCACACGAGTTCTTATTTGTGCATGCAGCCTCCCGCCGTGGGAGGCTTTTTTTTGTATGCTCTATCCGTTCCTGCTTCAAATCACAAGTCTCCCATAGGCGTGGAAGGTCGCCCACACAACAAGGACGATGCGTGGTGGAAGACTTTATTGACCTGGCCTTGCATGACCCGAACGTGAACGTACGCATCGCGGCCATCGGCGCATTGGGTGCGTTGCCGGCAAGTCCACAAATTGTGCAAAGTCTCCAATCGATTTTGGCGACAACCACTGAACTCAAGCTACGCCAGGCAGCGCAAAAAACATTAACCCAGACCCCTTCCTAACCCTCCCCTGCAGGGAGGGGTCTGATCAGGGACAGAAGAAGATGGTTCTTCTATCCGACCAACGGTCCCCTCTTTTCCTAGGGGAGGGCGCGGTTGGGGTGAGCATTACACGAAAACAGACGAAGGGATCGCCCCAATGAATAACGTCCAGATTACACAAATCAGGCCAATCGACCTGGATCAAACTATCGAATTGTTCGCTCAATCCGTGTACGGTGGCGATGTTGATGAAGCGCAAGCTCACCTGGCGGATCATGCAACTGGGGTGGCGCGACATGGTTGGCTTATGGCGATGGGGTATTCGCGGGCTTCGTCACGATTCGCTGGCAGTCGAATAATCCGCGCTTTCGCGCCGAAAATATTCTGTTGATCCATCATCTCGAAGTATTTGATGCTTTCCAACGCCAGGGGATTGCCGGATGCTTAATCGACGAAGCCGAGCAATTAATCGCCACTCGTGCGCAGAAAGCCGGGATTACAGTGGGTCTGTTCGACGCCTATGGTCCCGCGCAACGCCTCTATGCCAAACGGGGCTACATTCCCGACGGTCGCGGCATCTGCCAAGGACAGCGGCCGCTTAGCCAAGGCGAGACTGTGACCATCGATCATGATCTTAGCTTGTGGTTGACGAAAAACTTATCAACAAGTGAGGTAAGAAACCATGCGCAAAACGATGGGGATGAATAAACATCAAAAAGCCGCCCACCGCCCCGGCGAAGTCAAGGTGAGCCGCGAGGAAATTGCCGAGCTATTGGAATTGTCATGTAGTAGTGCGGTCGAAGATCGGCTGCATGCGGCCCAATATCTTTGTCCTTGCCATGTGCAAGCCCGCATTCCAGCCGTATGGGCTGCGCTCTTTCGCATGATGGAAGACACAGACCGCCGCGTGCGCCACCAAGCCTGGCATGCGCTAGAGGATGGCGGCTTGCCCAGCGAACCGGAGGCGATGGCCCGCTTGGAGCAACTCTACACTACGGAAACCGATGAGAAAGTGCGCAAGTTTGCCTGGATGATCATTGGCAAAGCGGTGACT
>JBBQBY010000031.1:0-24365 GCA_038318235.1 Caldilineales bacterium | reverse complement strand
TGGTCGGCGGCATCATGGAAGGCCTGCATAATGTCGAGCACATGATGCGCTAGTTCACCGCTGGCTCGGTGCGGGCGATTGCTGCGGATGGCGGCGGCCATATCGGCCACGCCAATCCCGCGACTGTTTTCGGTGTAGATGTGGGTGAGCGGCACATCTTGCCACTCTTTATCGGCGGCGCGGCGAATGCGTACGGGACCGCCAAAGGTGTTGGGATCGGGCAAGCTCAGGCTACCTTCAGTGCCGTAAATTTCCAGGCGCGGCAGATTGGCCGACCAAACATCAAAGGTCTGGATGATCGTGCCGATCGCCCCATTGGCAAATTCCAGCAGACCCGTGACATGCGTGGGCACTTCCACCGTAATTTTTTCGCCATGCTTGGGTTGGCTGGTGATCGTGCGTTCGGGGAAGGTGATGCGGGTCGAGCCAGTGACGCGCTTGACAGCGCCCATGATCGACACCAGCGCCGTCAAGTAATAGGGGCCCATATCAAACATGGGACCGCCGCCGGGTTTATAATAAAAGGCGGGATCTGGGTGCCAGGTTTCATGGCCGTGCGACATCATAAAGGCTGTGGCCGCGATTGGCTCACCAATCGCGCCATCATCGATCAATTTGCGACAAGTTTGCAGACCACCACCCAGAAACGTATCGGGGGCGCATCCGATGCGCAGGCCTTGAGTTTTGGCGGTGTCTAAGATTTTGCGCCCATCAGCACGGTTAAGTGCGAAAGGTTTTTCATGGTAGGCATGCTTGCCAGCGTTCAATACGGCTGTACTCACTTCTGCATGCGCGGCGGGGATGGTCAAATTGACCACAATTTCTAGTTCTGGGTCGGCCAATAATTGTTCGACTGTATAGGCTTTGATGTTGTATTCGGCTGCTCTGGCCTGGGCGCGCGCGGGATCTAAATCTGCACAAGCCATGATTTGCAGATTGTCGAAGGTCTTGTCCGATTTTAAATAAATGCTACTGATATTGCCACAACCGATGATGCCAACTTTGGTGCGGTTCATGAGGAGACTCTGATTGTTATGGGATTGGATGTTTTGTCGGTAGACAGTAGCAGGTAGACGGTAGCAGGGAACATCGGAGTTGCAACGCTATAACCCGTCTACCGCTTACTGTCTATTAGACCTTATTCCGATTTAATTTTGTGCATTTGTAGGTGCGGTTTTTAACCGCACAATCTTGGTCAATCCAGCCTTGTGCGGTTTTTAACCGCACCTACAAGACCGATCTGACTCTGTTTTGCTATCCAAATAATAAATCGGAATAAACTCTATTGTATTTCTAATTCAGCCGCAGCCGCTTGCTGCGGATATTCGATCTGTTGAATCTGGCCGTCTTGCAAGTTCATAATCTGGTCGACATAGTCAACGATTAGATTATCGTGCGTTGCCATTAACATCGTAATATTCTGCTCGCGAATAATTCTGCGGAACAGGCTCAGCACTTCGCGACCAGTTTTGGTGTCCAAGTCACCGGTAGGTTCGTCGGCGATGATCAATTTAGGCCGATTGGCGAGCGCGCGCGCAATGGCCACCCGCTGTTGTTGACCACCAGAAAGCTCATAGGGTCGGTGATCCACCCATTTGGTCAGACCGACCAGCTCCAGACAGTCAAGCGTTCTCTTCTGCCGCTCTTTCGCGCCCACATGATTCATGCGCAAGATCAACTCGACATTCTCATAGGCAGAAAGCGCCGGCAGCAGCCCCAACGATTGGAAGATAAAACCAACTTGTTGGCGGCGCCAGGCGGTCAGTTTATTTTCGCTCCACCCCCCAATTTCCTCACCAAAAATGCGGATTGTACCCTCAGTCGGTCGATCTAGGCCACCAATACAGTTGAGTAAAGTTGTTTTGCCGCTACCAGAACGACCCTTCAAGGCGACAAACTGCCCAGGACCGATATCCAAATTGACCCCCCGCAACGCATACACCGCTTGTTCACCTGTGCCATAGGTGCGGGTAAGATTTTTCGTATCAATTACGCTGTTGTTCGCCAAAATGACCTCGTGAATAGTTAACTCATCATGCAAAAGGGAAGTAGGGAGTAGGGATACGGGATTAGAGGATATTCGACTACCTAATCCCGTATCCCTACTCCCTACTCCTTTTTCTTCCCACGTTTCAAATTAAACCGGTCCCAAATACTGCGTGGCCCACTGATCGCTTCCTCAGCCGCCGTTGTTGCCGTACTGGGTTTGGCAATCTCAGCTTCCACCCGATCCTGGCGCGTAGGTCGAATCAAAATGCCATCTTCGGTCACTTCGACTTGGGCGCGCCCTTTGATGTGGAACTGCTCCAGGTATTCGTGCGGGATATGTAGACGGCCCGCGCGGTCGACAACGACTAATTCTTCGTAATGTTCTTGGGTTTCTATCTGTGCCTCTGTACCGTTTTCGTTCAGCACAACATCCCCATTCAGATCTAGTTCGGGCGCGGATGACCGTTGCTGACGAATAGTCTCGCTGGCAAGCATACCATCACGAATGCCAACGACGCGCCCCACTTGTTTCGCAATACCTGGATCATGGCTCACGATCAGCGTCGTAATATGCATCTCGCTGGTCAAGGTGCGGAAGGTATCATAGATATGGGCGGCGGTAGTCGTGTCCACTTCACCCGTAGGTTCGTCGGCCAAGAGCAGGGTTGGATTATTCGCCAACGCCACCGCAATCGCTACGCGTTGTTGCTCACCACCCGACAATTCGGGCAGGTAATGTTTTTTGCGCGCTGATAGGCCGACCAAGTCCAGCAACTGTTCGGCGCGCTTGCTCTTCTCGCGTCCGGTTACACCGGCCAACGTCATGGGCAACATCACATTGTTGATGGCGTTCAGGTAAGGCACCAGGTTACGCGCACTTTGTTGCCAGACAAAGCCCACTTTTTCGCGCCGATAACGGTTAAGTTCGGTATCAGTCATCTTGAGCAGATCATGATTATCTACCCGCACACGACCAGCGCTCGGCCGATCCAGCCCGCCGAGAATATTCATTAGCGTCGATTTACCACTACCACTAGAACCAATGATACCGACCAACTCACCCTTTTCAATGCTTAAGTTCAACTCGCGCAGCGCCACCATTTCCAGGTCAGCGACCTGAAAGATTTTGACGAGGCCATCACATAAGATAAAAGGTTCACTCATTACTTATCCTTTTAAAACTGACAAGACGACAAGACAACACGCAGACAGGCAGGCGCCTTTTAGCTTGTCATCGTGTCATCATTATACTGTTTCGCCCAGTTTGATTGCCTGGAAGATCTTCATGCGGAGTAAGGCGCCAGCCAACACGCTCAAGGCGATCACAAAGAGTACGCCAAAGAGAATGTAGATGCGCATGATCGCCGGCCACGCGATTTCAACATCGAATGGTGGAATCATGGCGGTAGCGCCAGCCCCAATTTGCAGATAGGGAATAAAGACAACGCTGATCAAAGTGCCAATGATCGTGCCTGCGCCCAAGCCTAGCACGATCAAGAAGGCAAGTTCCCAGGCGACAAAGGTGGTCATTTGGAAAGGTGAGAGCCCAATCGCGCGCAACGTTCCCAATTCGATGAAGCGACGCCGGAACGAGAAGAGGGCGTAGAGCAAGAAGCCTAACACCGTTAAGAAGGCCGCCGCTAAGAAGCCGACCGAAAGCACACCAAACAGACCTTGGCGCTCTGGGCGACGCTGTTCGGCGGCGATGTTCTTGGTCGAAGCCGACCAGTCCAGCACGGCGAAATCAAGTTTGCGCAGATCTTCCACCATCTTATCAAAATCAGCACCGGGTTTCACTTTTGCCACGACATCATACGGCATCTCGCCGCCTGCCTGCTCGAAGAGATGATCCAGATTGCCCACAATCAAGGGCACATCTTTTTCCGGATCCGGATACCACGTTGGGAAATAATCAATTTCCCCGGCGATCTTCATGGTCATATCAGCCCGTTGGCCGAAGCTGCTTACGCGCACCTGTACTGCGTCACCGACACGCAAGGCGTTTTGCGCCATAAAGTCACGCCGCAACAAGATGCCTTCGGGCGCCACGGCCAAGGCGTTCATCAGCGCGCCTAAACTCGCCGGCGCAAAGTCGCGCCGCCAGTAAGCGGCTTTCGGGAAGTCAATGCGATCGATGCCAATAAAGCTGCTCTCTTTCCACTCACCCTGCACCTGCATCGAGGCTGTGAACTCCCCCACCCGCGTAGCGGCTTGAACCTCTGGCGCGCGCATGTGTTCGCTGACTGGAATAAAGACCCATTGTGGTCCTTCTGGCACAGTGCCATCGCTGTTCGTGGCTGTATTAGTTGCACCAGTCGTCGAGGTGCTCGCAGCGCCCGTGCCTTCGCCGCCACCGCCGCCAGGGGCGTTGGTGGTACTGTTATCGCGGCCCAATTCGACCAAATGAACGTCGCCACCCACCTTGTAATAGCTCTGATCGTATAAGTGGTTATCCAGCGTTTGCGCCAATGATGCGGTAAAGGCGGAAAGGCTCAAGGTCAGGATCAACAGAATCAACGGTGCGGTGTAGAAACCGGGATCGCGCGAGAGATAACGCGTTGCCAGCAGAAACCCAACGCTGCTCGTTTTGGCGGCAATCCAGGAGATCACCTTCATCAACAAGGGTAAGATGCGCAGGACGACCAACGTCAAGGCGAACGCCATGATCGCCGGGACCAGAAAGAGCAACGGGTTGCTAAATGGGTCGCCACTGCTCGTCTGACCAGGCAGGACGATGCTGCCTTGTTTTTTCAACAGGTAGGCCCCATAAATCGCCGGAATCAATAAGAGGATATCGAGCCAGGCCCGCTGCCACCAAGGGGCGCGCACCGTGCGCGCCTGTTCTTGCTTATACGTGATGATCGTGTGGCGAGCCGCCCCCAGTGAGGGAAAGACTTGCGCCACTAGCGTCACGCCTAACGCCGCCAACCCAAAGCGTAGCGTCGTCATCGTCATAGCGACGCGCAAGTTGCTTTCCAATGTAAAGTTCAGGAAGCTGCGCGTGGCGCCAATTGCGCGCGAAATCGACTCGCTCACTGGAATGCCAGCCGCTAACGCCACCGCGCCTAACAAACTAGCTTCCAAGACGGCAATGCCCATAATCTGGGCCACTGTTGCGCCACGACTGCGCAAGACGGCGATTTCGTTACGTTGTCGCCCGACGGCCAAGCCCACCACCAACCCGATAAAGGCTAACAATAGCCCAATAATCGGAATGCTAAAGGCATAAAGCAGAATATTGAGCAGGCGTGACGAAACCCGATAACGATTTAAGGCGTCATACGGTGAAATCTCCAGCCGCGTATTCGTCAGCAACGTGGCCGCTTGTTGCTGCACCGTTTCGATATTCCCGACCAAAGAACCCACATCATCGGCATGAATATTGGACCCATCCAAGATCAGGTACCAGAGGGCTTGCGCAATTTCGTCATTGAGCAAGGATGAAATCCGCCCTTGGAAGCTGGCTTCGGGAATAAAGAGCTGATTATCAAAGACACTCTGCCGGTAGAACCAATATTCGTCTTTGGGGTCGGTGGGCTGCCAGATGCCGACAATCTTAATCGGGATCTTCACGGGCGTCTGGGAGCCTTCACCATCCGTGCGCCGGAAGGTCATAAAATCTTCGCCCACGCGGAAACCTAACTGGTCGGCCATCGTTGAACTGACGACGACTTCCATCGGGTCATCCGGGTTCGCGCTGGCCGCGGCCGGCAATTTACCCTCGATCATTTTGACGTGTTGATCAAAATCACTGATAAACGCGTAGTTGACCCAAGCCAGCGGATCTTTGACATCGGCATAGGCGATATCCGAAGTCGGAAAGAGCCGGAAGTTATCCGTTTTGCCATAGCGAATGATCCGCTTGACAGGCAGACCTAACGTGCGCGCGCCAGGTCCCGTCAAGTAAGTGTCCACTTTGGTGATGTCATCCCACTGCTTTAGCCCATACAAGGAGCCAACATAGCGAAACATAAAGGCAAAAGGAGGACGATAGAGCGTCGTGCCTTCTTCGGTAACCTGGCTTAATTCTTGCTGTAAAATTCGATAATAGACAGCATCTGTATAGAGGGGCACGCTCATAACCAGCGCAACCGACGTCACCAAACCCACGGCGGTCGCCACAGCCAACCCGCGTTGAGAAAGGAGGCGGCGCGCGGCGACCGTAAAGATCGCCCAAGTGCGTAGTATAAAGTTCATAGTTATATTATCCCAGCTGTTGCGAAATAATCCTTGCAACGAGGACAAGTGCTTGTTCGCAACATGCGGTCAGGCGTTATTGTCCAACCACAACCTGACCTTCTTTTAGGCCGTCCTTGATCTCGACCCGCTCTTGCGTTTGAATGCCAACCGTCACATCCACGCGGCGTTGCGCATCACCATCTTGCACGACAGCAAAGCGGCGGCCTTCAAACACACGCAACGCTTGTGGCGGCAACCAGAGCACGTTGGCCTTACGTTCTAGCTCCACTGTGATCCGGACTAAATCGCCCAATGCAAAGCCAGCGGTCTTGGCAGATGTTGCTACCGAGAAACGGGTCGATTTGTCTTGGTCTTCTACTTTCTGACCACGCCCACCACTACCATAGGGGTAAGGCAATTGGCGCACTTTGCCCTTCAAGATTTCACCAGGACGGCTGACCAGCACGATATTGGCCGGCATGTTTTCCACTAGCTTGGTCATTTGGTCGCTCAAAAGATCGGCGCTGACTTCCAAATTGTTGACATCCGCCAACACGACGACCGCCTGATATCCCTTGACTTCTTGGCCGGGTGAAAGCGAAACAGAGAGCAACTGCCCATCAAACGGCGCAGCAATTTGCGCCTCAGCGATCTGAGTCTTTAGCTTATCGACATTCAGTTGGGCGCTTTGGACACTATTAACCAGCAGCGGATCAACGCCACTGTTCAACCGCTCCACATTAATTTGCGCCAACTCAATCTCCTTTTGCTGAACTGCGAGATCATTCGGATCAGGCGCGGCCTGGGCTTGCATCTTCGCCAACTTGATCTGTTCGATATCCAAATTGTTCTGGGCGATCTTTATACTAAATTCAAGCTCGCGTTTGGCGGCCTCTAATGTAACCGTGCCGCGTTCCAATTCTAGTTGGGCTGATTTTAAGTCGCGTTCGAGGGCATCGTTCTCTAGTTCGGCGATTACAGTCCCTTTCTTGACCACGTCATTACGTTTAGAAAAGACCGTACGCACGCGGCCATCGGTGCGGAAATAGAGTTCGTTTTCCAACACAGGTGAAATGCGACCACTGAAGGTCAATTCATCAACCACTTCACCTTTTTGAACTTTATAGGTAGGCTTGGTCGGCACAATCGCCGTGGGGATTGGCGTTGGTGTCGGCGCTTCGGCAGCGGCGCGATCAGAGCGCCCGGTGGGCAATAGCGCGCAACTGCTGAAAATAATCGTTACGAAAAGTAACGACATACAATGGGTTATTTGTCGTCTGCTCAACTCTCAAGCTCCTCAAAAAAAGAAAACTGTGAATGGGGGAACCTTTTGTCCAAGTAATAATATAATCCAACGGGAGCGCTGTCAACTCAGTGTCAACGAGGTGATCATAAGATTAACGTCCGTAAACCACACTGGTTGAGGATTGACAGGGCACAAAAATTTGTAGATGGGTCAATTTAAGAAGGCGAATTCTCCATAATTTTTTACATTTTTTTGTGCCAGTCACCCCACCCGTGCCCTCCCAGCAGGCTTCGACGTGCGGTTAGGGTAGGGTGCCTGAACGATTATCTTTTCTCACGGATAAACCGCTCAAAACGAAAGGCATTTTCCGGCAGTTTCAGATCCATGCCGAAGTGATCGGGGCCAGTCGCTTCGACTTTGGCGACGATCACGCTCAAATCCTGGCGCTCAAAGGCATCGGCAGCAGCCTGCATAAATTCGTAGAGGGTGCTGACCGCAGCGACGTTGGGAATCCCAGCACCCTTGGCGATCGCCGCCAGATCGGTGATCCCAGAGGCAGTATGCGAAACAAAACCACCCGTCGACAGTAAGCTGCCGTTGTCGAAAATGATCTGGATCAAGTTGGCCGGTCGATAACGCGCCATAGTCGCCAGCGTCCCCAAATTCATCAAAACCGAGCCGTCGCCATCGAGCACGACCGTGCGTTGCTGGGGTAAATTGAGCGCAATTCCTAGCCCAATCGACGAGGCCAGCCCCATCGCATGCTGCAAATAGAAGAAATTATCTTGATGACCTAGATCATATAATTCCTGCGCGCACGCGCCCATAATCGTAACGACCAAACATGTTTCAAATTCTGGATAGATCGCCTTAATGCAGTCGGCACGTTTCATGATTATGCATCGCCCTCCATCAAATCGCGCGTGAGTAAGAGTGCAACTGGCGAGAGTGAACTGCGCGAGAAGGTGTACGCCTCACGCACTTGTTTGGCAATCTTCGCAGGGTCGCGCGCATAATCAAACGGGATGCCCAACCCGCGCAAAACCGGTTCCGTGACAATCCCGCCTTGCGTGTGCCAGGGATACGGTTCGCCCATGTGCCCGCGGTGGGCAATCAACATGCAGAGCGGGATCCGATAGAGCATGGCGAGCGAGACAATGCCGTTGATCGCACCCAGAAAACCGTGATTTTGCAAAAGCATCACATTCGGCGTGCCCGCAAAATGGGCACCAGCGGCAATACCAACCGCCTCTTCTTCTTTGGCGACTTCGATCAGGCACATTTCGGGATCATCTTCGGCCATTTGCAACAGATAGATCAGCCATGTTTCTGGCAAGGCCGTGATAAAACGCACGCCGGCGGCTTTAATTCCCTGATACAATGCTTTTGAGTTTTCGCGTGAAACAGTCACGAATTCTCTCCTTTTGGTCAACAATGTGACCGGATCTTCCCGTTGCAACAGGAAGATCCGGTCACATTTAAAGTCGTCACTGCCATTCCCATTTTAGGCTTGATAAGCGACGATTTTCACTGGCTAACCGCGGCATTCCAGGCAGCGCGCAGGGCCTGGGCGCGAGCGGCGAGATCGTCTAACGATTGCTGCGGACCTGTGATCAGGGCGCTACCAATGCCCGTAGCAGCCGCCCCAGCCCGCACATAATCGGCAATATTCTCCGGTGTAATGCCGCCAGTTGGCACCAGATCAATATCGTCGAGTGGCGCGCGCAGGGCTTTGAGATAACGCGGTCCCACGATCTCAGATGGAAAAAGTTTAACCATGCGACAACCCGCCACAAACGCATTCTGGACTTCGCTTGGGGTGAAGACGCCAGGCAGATGAAGTAGATCATGTTGTTGGGCCAAGGCAACGGTGGCCAGATCTAGATTGGGCGCCACTGTAAATTGTGCGCCTGCATCTAAGGCTTGTTGGAATTGTTCGGCGGTGCGCACCGTCCCCGCGCCTACCAATAATTTGTCGCCAAAGTGTTGGCGCAACATCTGAATCGCAGCCAATGCGCTTGTGGTATTGAGCGTGACCTCCATCACTGGGACTTCGGCAGTCAAGAGCACTTCGGCCATGCCCATAATTTGCGCTTGAGAAAAGTTACCGCGCACAATCGCCACCAAACCATCTTGGCGCACGCGTTGTGCCGTTTCTGACGTTCGGGCTTGCATAAATTCTCCTAGATTGCGAAGGAAAGGTCCTCCTCGATCTGATAAACCATTTGTGTCTACTATCATATCATAGGTTCAGCTTCATCCGTGAATTAGGATTTTTTCTGGTGAACGCTTTGCAAAAGCATAGAGATATGCCTTAGCATGGCAGGTGGCGAGGAAAACCGAAGAGAAGTGACAATCGTAAAATCGGCTAGAGACCAGTAGTTTTCGTCGAGCCAGCTTCCTGGAAGCGGACACCGCTGGCCTCGTTTACGTGAAAGGTTCTGTCCGCTTCCAGGAAGCTTCCGAACACCCGTTTTCAAACTGATTTTACTTTAGTACACAAAGTGCGAAGGTTTAGCGGCGCACGAGGGGTAAGAAGAGGGTTTGATTGAACTGAATTTCTTGGGCAGAAATAATATTTTGGAGGGTAGCGGGAGAACCGGTCACCAGTGATTGACCATTAGCTGCAAAATCACTGCGGCGGAGCGCCGACGTTTCGATCGCGATGTCCGTATTATCAATGTCGGCGAGCACTTCAAAGGTGACGGTGGTAAAGGTGAACGGAGATTTAAGCGCGCCGGTTAACGCACCGACGGCTAGATCAATATGACCAAGCTGATTATCGATCTGGTTGGTTAATTCGATCTCGAAAGCGCTATTATGGGCAACACTCAATACTTTCATACGGGTCTGGTCAAAATTCAGATAAAGAGCACCCGCATCGACAGCGTTAGCCAGACCATCATTGATGCTTAACAACAGGGTAAAACGTTCACTAGCGTGACGATTCGTGATCGTCGCCAGATGACTTTCCTGGGGCTTGTCTGCTGCGGCCACGCGACTTTCGTTCGCATCGCCAGAGCGACCAAAGTTATGCGTCAGCAACGCAACGTCTTGGGCATTGATGCATTGATCATTGTTAAAATCGGCCTGCGCCATATACCCAGCGGTGGGCGCGCATTGGTTATAGCTACTGGTCATACGGGAAAAATCCAATACATTGATCGTGTTGTCATCCACCGCGTCACCTTCTGGCAACGTCCCCAAATCAACGGTATTGCTCCCCGCTTGTAAGGTAACGTTGATGACCCGCTGCAACGTGTGCGCACCGCGGACCATCACGGCATAGGCACCCGGCGTGATGGTGGTTACTTGAAAAGAACCATCTGGCGCAGTAGCGACGGTCGATGTAATGTTCGGCAGATTGCCAGCCAAGGCAACGAGCGTTACCTGGAGCGGAATCACCCATTGAGCGCTGGGTGGATTGCCGCGTCCCTCTAGCGTTACTCGCCCGTTTAAGATGGCCTGCTCACTACTGGGCGTTACGGTGGGTGGCACTACCGGTTGCGGTGCAAGCACAGCGGACGTTGGCGTAGGGGTACTGATGGTGGGCAATTCACCTGTGGTCAAGTCAATCGTATCGCTGCTGGTGGCGATTGTTGCACCTTGGCGAAATTCAGCCTCGACGGTGCGTAGGCCTTGCACAGAATTAAGCGTCCAATTACTTTCTGTCTGAAAGGCTTGCCATTCGGTCCATTCACCGCCATCGTTGCGCAGGCGCATCTGCTCCCATGTGCCATAGATATAGAGCGTTACATCTGGTGAAGCCGTCTGCCGGGCTTCGCGATTAATGATCAGCGGATAGACACTATCACGTGTGCCAAAGTCCTGCACCCAATTATTATTGTAAAAACCAACGCCCACTTCGCGATTTTCGCTAAGGATGTTGGCGCGGTGACCTGGGCTGTCCATCCACCCTTGCATGGCACTCTCTGGTGTGGTATAACCCGCGCTAATATTTTCTGCGCGCGGTGTAGGATAATAGGCCATCACTCGATTAGCCCATTCGCACACCATCACCAAGTTACCATCCACCCGATCATACGTATTGTGCTGAAAATAGGTATCCTGTGCCAGGTCAGCAGCATGATAGCGGGCAGCGTTGGTCAGTTCGAGGACAAATTTCAGGGGCGGCAGGCCCTGTTCATTGCGCCGCAGATTGATCAACTCGACCACGTTGGCTTCAAAATCGGCATTGGCAGCGGGCACAATTTCGCCACCACAACCAGTAAAAAGCGCCGCCGCGCTCAAGGTGCGTTGGGTTAACCAAAGCACAACGGCCACAAGTAGCACAGTTGCAAGGGGCAACAGCAAGCGATTTTTATCGATGGATAATGCTGGAGTATGATGGGCAGGCTGATTCAATCGAGGCAAAGCGCGCACGCGGAAAGGCAGTACTTTCATTCGTGGATTACCTAATCGATATTATGCTGGCTGAAAAAATATACAAGAAGATTTTGAGTAGCTGCGGTGAGATGGATGATAGAATAGCACAGTTTTTTGGAATTTACTTTACGCTAAGGTAAGTCTACCCGACGATTCATATACGATTTAGTGCGTAGAAAATGATTAACCTTTTATTGATAGTGGTAATGGCCAGACCTTTTTCCCCTTTCCCCAACAGGCGAGCGGGAGACCGATGAGTGCGGGTGGGATCTGGCCATCCGACAAACGCCGGTTAGTTGCATCCAACTATTGTTTGTGTTACATTGCCAGCAAGCGAGCGGCGAGCGACGCCCAACCAACCCCAGACTGATTATCCGATTGAGAAAGAAATTTATGCAAACTTCTAAGCGCCAGTTTGGCTTTGAAACCCGTATGTTACACGCCGGTCATATCCCCGATGCGGTGACCGGGGCGCGTGCGGTCCCGATTTATCAGACCACCTCATACGTTTTTGATAATACGGATTACGCAGCGCAACTTTTTGAATTAAAACAATACGGCAATATCTATACGCGTATCAACAACCCAACTACGGCTGTTTTTGAAGAGCGCATCGCATCGTTGGAAAATGGCACCGGCGCCGTGGCGACGGCGAGTGGGATGGCCGCTCAGTTCATTGCCATGATGACGCTGCTAGAACCCGGCGACGAGGTGGTGGCTTCTGCGCATTTGTATGGCGGCACGGTCACACAGTTTACGCATACCTTTAAGAAACTTTCGGTAAAAGTGCATTTTGTCGATCCAACGCAGCTTGACCATTGGGCGCAGGCGATCACACCCAAAACGCGGGCGCTCTATGGTGAGACAATTGGTAACCCCCAGGGCAGCATTTTGGATATCAGCGCTCTGGCCGAGCTCGCCCACCACCATCGCATCCCATTAATTGTCGACAACACCTTTGCTACACCCTATCTCTGCCGGCCGCTTGATTTTGGAGCCGATATTGTTCTGCATTCCGCCACCAAATTTATTGGTGGACACGGCAATTCGATTGGCGGCGTGATTATCGATTCCGGCAAATTTGATTTCAGTCACTTTGCCACAATTGCCGATCCATCGCCTTCCTATCACGATCTAAAGTTTTACGAAACCTTTGGTCACTATGGCTTTCTGATGAAAGCACGCGCCGAAACTCTGCGCGACACTGGCGGCTGTCTGTCGCCGTTCAACGCTTTTCTGTTAATTCAAGGGCTGGAAACGCTATCGCTACGCATGGATCGGCATATCACCAACGCGCGGATGATTGCCCAATTCTTGCACGATCATCCGCGCGTTGACTGGGTGGCCTACGCCGGTTTACCGGATAATCCCAACTATGCATTGGCACAAAAATATCTACCCAAAGGTCCAGGTGCGGTCTTTACCTTTGGGCTAAAAGCCGCCAACCCGCGCCAGGCTGGTCAGCAATTTATTGAATCCCTGCATCTCTTTTCGCACTTGGCGAATGTGGGTGATGTGCGCAGTTTGGTGATCCATCCGGCTTCGACCACGCATCAACAATTGTCAGATGAAGAGTTGCAAAAAGGGGGAGTCGGTCCGGGGATGATTCGCCTTTCGATTGGCTTGGAGACCATGGACGATCTCTTATGGGATCTGGAACAAGCGTTGAGCGCGATATTGTAAAGTGTGCCCATTAACAGGCGAGCGGCGCGCACTGATCTCCAAACGGCAACCCAAGTCGCCGTTCATGCTGGTTCTGCCCTGTACTCAGTCAGCTTGCGTTCCGGTATAAAATAGAGGATCGGGATTAATATGTAAATCGCATAGGCAACCCATACCGAAACCCCAGCAAGCAACACGGCGGCCAAGTAGGCAAGTGCGGTATACATGCTTTTCCTAAACATCCGCTTATATTCTGCGCTAAGGACAACGTGGTCTTGGTGTTGCCGCGCGATCAGGTATTGCAGTAACAAAAACGCCAGCGTAGTTCCCATAAGGACGATGCCATATAATGCGACAGGCAGAGCATAATCGTGATCTTCACCCATATAATTGGTCACAAAGGGAATCAGCGACATCCAGAGCAAGAGATAATTGTTGGCCCACAGCAAAGAACTATCAACAGACTTGACAGTATAGAACATGTGATGATGATTGACCCACATAATCGCCACCACAGCAAAACTTAATAAATAACTCAAAAACACCGGCGTCACCTCGGCCAAGCCCGCCCATGTAGGCACATGCGGAACCTTGAGTTCTAGCACCATAATAGTCACAATAATTGCGATCACGCCATCACTAAATGCCTCGGTTCGACCTTTATTCATAGTCTAAAGCTCTCCTGTTCAATTGATTAAAGTTGAAAATATTAGGTGGTGTTGACAAACCCAGAATTTCTCTAGATCTCCCCGATCATACAGGGTGAAACGCGGGTTGTCTATGGATAAATGACGTAGGTTGCTCCTAGATTATTCCTATAATTAAGCTTACGAAATTAAAATGAACGCGAATGTCGCTAACGGGTTAGCAGTCAACGGTGTGCGATCCCAATTAACATGCCGACTCAGTTGATGGTAAAATGATTTTGCTCAGGGCTAGACTGCGCCAGCCGCCAATAATCAGCAAGGAAACAGGCCCGTTACGCGCTAGGCAAAGTTTATTGGTTTTCTTTATTTGTAACTGTTCAGCCAGAAACCGGGTTTTTTATGCGTAAGACAGGCTAATTTTACCCAGAAAAACCCGGTTTCTTCGCCTAGCCTGAATCGTTCCCTTTATTTGTTGAATTCCTGTAGGAGCTATGATGCTTGACAATACGAGTCTTGCCTGCGATATTCGCATGAATTCGGTTTTGCCGCCTGCCTTACAAGAGCAATATCAAAATCCAGTCCTGATTCGTTCGATGTTGGCGAACACGAAAACGATTGCGGTGGTTGGCCTATCCAAAGATCCGCAGCGTCCCAGCTATTTTGTGGCCTCCTATTTGCAATATGAAGGTTACCGCGTGATTCCAGTGAACCCGACCGCTACAGAAATTTTGGGCGAACGTTGCTACCCAGATTTACTTAGCATTCCAGAACCGGTGGACATGGTTGATATTTTTCGCCCCGCAGCGGCCTGCATAGAGATTGTGCAACAGGCGATCGCGAAGCAGGCCAAATCGATTTGGATGCAGTTGCGGATTGTTAATTTAGAGGCCGCCAAGCTCGCCGAAGCGGCAGGACTCCAAGTGGTGATTGATCGCTGTGTGAAGATGGAACATGGGCGCTACAGTGGCAGTTTGCACTGGGTGGGTATGAACACGGAGATTGTGACGGCGCGCAAGGCGCGCCGCTTCTTTTGATGAGCTGTGGTAAAATGCGCTAACCCAGGCTATGCTCGGCGCAGAGGAATTGGGCGCCACCGGCAATGATAACGCAGGCTTTGTCATAAGCCGGCCCAATCAAGGGTTGAGCGTTCGGCGTGGCGAGAAGGCGAAAGCGGAACCGGCTGTGCCTGGCTGGTCCATGCCAGTGGATGACTTGATTTTTCCAAACGTAGAAAGAGGTGAGCCATATGTCTGTAACCTTGCCCGAACCGACAAATGTGGTTGAATCGCCGGACATCAGCCAAATTGTCACCGAGGACGATACACCTGTGGATAATCTCTTTTCGGCCAAACAACAGCGCTTATTGGTAGAGCCGCTCTACAGTTCGTGGCAATATAAAAATTCATTTCTCGCCGATGCGAATGTGGGCGTCTTTAGTGCGGTGCATCGTCCGCCCATCGTGCCGGATATGTTCTTAAGCCTGGATGTCGAAGTGGCCGAAAATTGGTGGGCCAAAGAACATCGCTCGTATTTTCTGTGGGAATTTGGCAAGCCGCCCGATGTGGTGGTTGAGATTGTGTCTAACCAAAAGGGCCGCGAAGCCAAAGAAAAACTGCAAGAATATGCCCGCATTGGTATACGCTACTATGTGTTATACGATCCGCAAACCTTACTCCAAGAAACACCACTCCACATTTACGAGCTGCATGTGCGCGGTTATCGCTTGCGGCACGACCAACAATTGGAAGAAGTGGGTTTGGGCTTGACTTTGTGGGAAGGCGTTTTTGAAGGAAAACAGGGGCAGTGGTTGCGTTGGTGTACACTCGATGGTCAAATTATCCCGACAGGCGCTGAACGCGCCGACCAAGAGCAAACGCGCGCCGACCAAGAGCAAACGCGCGCTGAACGGCTAGCAGCCCAACTGCGCGCTTTGGGCATCGAGCCGGAAGTGTAGGGGTAAGGCCTGCCGGGGCGCGTGCCGGGCCTCTACTCTACATAATCTGGCAAACTCTCCACCAGCTTCACGGTCGCCACGCTCACGGCAATCAATCGCGCCACCAGATCGACAATGTAACGCGGTTCGTCCGCCCGGTTCGGGTCGGCGGTGATGCCGCTACGCTTGTCCACGCTCACTTGATAGCCGTGATTTTTGAGAACATTGATGGTCTCATTTTCAATTTTCCAGTGCGTACGTCCGACTTGTGCCAGGGCAACAACGGTTTGTAAGGAGAGCAAGTGATTGGTAATCCAGGCATTGTGAAAGATGAGTTCGCCAGTCTTTTCGTGGGTGATAGTCAGTTCAAACCAGTTGATGAGCAGGGCATTGCGGCCTGAACGCGAGGGGAGATGGGTGGCAAAGCGGTAGGTCCACACTTCGGCCTGGCGACCCTTCCACAAGCGCTGGACGAGCGTGGTAACGCCATCGACCTTTGCGAGTTCGGGCAGTCCTTGCCACGATTGGCGAAAACGAGTGATGATCTGGCTGAGTGCTAAGGGCTTTGACATGGTTTTGCTCTCTCCTATCGACCCTCACCTTAGCACATTATGCTCAATTTGTCTCTCATCTTTTTAGATTTAGAATTGCTGATGTTATACTCTTACAGTTGACATTTTTTCGTGATTGTCAACTCGCGTTTAATTTTGTTTAAAATGAGTCCCGCTCTGCATGACATCGGCATACTTTTAAAGTAAGCAGCTTGCCTTTTTGTCACCGAGCATAAAATATTACCGATAAATCGAACGAAAATATAAAAACGACGCTGAGAAAAGGTTAAAAATCGAGGGAGCTATGTCGCTAAACGTTACTACAGAGCCAAGAGAAAATCGCCAATTGGCGATCACAGTTGAGGTAGATCCGGCCCGGGTTGAGCAAGAATTGCGCAAAGCTGCGCGCAAAGTGGCCAAGGATTATCGTATCCCAGGTTTTCGCCCGGGTAAAGCCCCCTATAATGTGGTGGTCCAGCAATTTGGCCTGCCCAACCTCTATCGCGAATTTGTCGATCAGTTGGCCGAAGAGATGTATAAAAGCGCGATTGAACAGGAGGGTATTCAACCCTATGCGCAGGCCGCTTTGGAAGACGTGAAGCTAGAGCCATTGACCTACACCTTGCTGATCCCGCTTGAGCCGGAAGTGAAGTTGGGCGACTATCGCACGCTGCGCGTCGAAGAAACTGCCCCAGAGGTTGATGAGGCGGCGATTAACGAGCGTTTGGAACAGTATCGCGAACAAAATTCTGGCTGGAATGAAGTAACGCGGCCCAGTGCTTATGGTGACACGCTGAATATTGATGTGAAAAGTGTGATCGCCCCCGAAGAAGGCGCCACCGATGCCCCAGAAACTGTCGTGCTCAACGAAAACGACTGGGATGTTACGCCCGATCAGGAAAACCCAATGGAGCCCGCTGGTTTTGACGAGGCGCTGCTTGGTTTGACGCCCGGCGAAGAAAAAGACTTTGATTTGACCTGGCTGGCGGATAGCCAAAGTGTCTATTCCGGTAAAACCGCGCACTTTCATGTCAAAGTGAACAGCATCAAAGCCTTTGAAAAACCGGAACTCGACGACGCCTTCGCCCAGTTGGTTGGCCCCGATTTTGCCACCTTGGCTGACCTAAAGGCCAAGATTAGCGAGGAATTGTTGGAACAGGCCAAGGCCGGCGCCGAAGAGACGTATATCGAAAAAGCGCTGGATGAAGTCTTGGCGATCAGCCAGCTTGAGTATGCGCCGGTCGTCGTGGAAGACCAGATTGACAGTATGGTCGCCGAGTTTGACCGCCAGTTACGCCAGTTTGGCATTGACGGTGTAGAAAATTACCTGAAGCAGGTCGGCCAGACCCTGGAAGATTATCGCGAGCGCCTGCGCCCGGATGCGCAGAAGCTAGCCGAACGCAACTTGATCTTGTCGGAGATCTTGCGCACTGAATCCTTGCAGGCCACTGATGCCGAAGTCGAAGAACGCATCATTGCTATGCTCGGTGGCGAGGAAGCTGCCAAGACTGAATCGGCGCAGAGTGTGCTGGAACAGTTGCGTGATGGTTCCAGTCGCGCCATGATCGAGAGCCAGGTGCTGCGTGAAAAGGCCTTGCAACGGCTATTGGCGATTGTGCGCGGCCAAGAAGTGCCTGCGCTAGGCGTCAGCGATGAGACGGCCAGTACGCCCGCGGCCGAAGCCGAGGCCAGCACAGACGAAGCCACCCAAGCGAATGAACCGGAGCCTGCGGAACAGGCATAATCGCCCCGTGCTGCGCCTTAAATTTCCGCTTAATGCAGAAATAAGCGCGCGGTTTGGGTGGTTGGGTAAACGCTAATATAACGCAAACGCGCAATTGGATCCCGCTTACAGTGTAAGAAGGGCGCAGGCTTTATTTTGATATCCACAGCGTTTTGCACCAATTAGCAAATCCCAGGCGTCCTTTTTCAGAAGAGACGCCAAAAATAATAACGGAGATAGTAATGATTAATCCAATGAATGTTATTCCGATGGTGATCGATAATTCCGGGCGTGGTGAACGGGCTTACGACATCTATAGCTTGTTGCTCAAAGAACGCATCATTTTTCTGGGTACAGCGATTAACGATCAGATTGCCAACTTAATTGTGGCGCAGCTGCTTTATTTGAACAGCGACGATCCCAATCAACCGATCAATTTGTACATTAACAGCCCCGGCGGCAGCGTCTATGCCGGGCTTGCGATCTATGACACGATGCAGATGATCACTTCACCGGTCAATACCTGGGCTGTGGGTGTGACCGCAAGCATGGGCACCGTCTTGTTGGCCGCTGGCGCCAAGGGTCGCCGTTACGCTTTGCCGCATGCCACCATTCACATGCATCCGGCTGCGGGTGGCGCCCAAGGTTATACGGAAGATGTGCGTATCGCCTTCCGCGAACAGGAGCGCATCCAGACCCAGCTTTTCCAACTAGTCGGCAAGCACACCGGTCATACCTGGCGCGAGATCGAAGAACAGTTTGAGCGTGATCGCTATATGAACGCGATCGATGCCAGAAATTACGGTTTGGTGGATAATGTCGTAGGTGACACCAGCAACATCGTCGTGATTGGCAAGAATGGCGAAGTCCAACTGGGCACACCAGCGTTGATCGAAGAGAATGGTCAAGCCGTGGACAGTTCGGCGACAAAAGAAGTGACCGCCAACTAAGCGCCTTGATTGATGGTTTACGAAAAAGTCCGCCGCGCCCAATGGGCTCCCGGATTCGGCGTCTACTATGGAAAACCCGTTTTTATAACAGGCGGTGAATGAATTCACAGTTAACCTTCTCGGTTTACGGTTTCTCAAGATGACTGTCACTGCTTCAGTGGCAGTCATCTTGTCTATCTAAAAGAAATATAGCTCATCGGTGCAAAGCGGGCGTGTGTCAGTTTTCTACTGAAATCCAGACCCATTTGCACTTTTGATGAGCGAAGGAATAGCTGACATTAATGGCTGATATCTTCCAATCAAAAGCGCCGCGCTGCTCATTTTGTGGCAAAGAAAAGGCCGAAGTTCAGCGCCTGATCGAAGGACCAGACGACGTCTATATCTGTGACGAATGTGTGCTCCTGGGTGCAGAAATTCTGGCCGAAGAAGGCTTGGCGGGTGACGACAAAACCACCAAAAACGCGCCAGCGGTCCCCGGTCCACTGCCCAACCCGAAAGAGATCGTGGCCTATCTGGATTCTTATGTGATCGGGCAAGATCGGGCGAAAAAGGTGCTGGCGGTTGCGGTTTATAACCATTATAAACGCATCTTTGGTGCGCCGTCTGGTGGCACTACGGCAGAAGCTGGCGCTGCATCCAGTCCCGCGCTCGCGCCAATCGCCGACGATGTGGAACTTGCCAAGAGTAATGTCCTGTTGATCGGTTCCACGGGCAGCGGCAAAACTTTGTTGGCGCAGACGCTCGCCCGCTTGTTGCGCGTTCCGTTTACGATTGCGGACGCCACCACCCTGACCGAGGCCGGTTATGTGGGTGAAGATGTAGAAACCATCCTCGTTGGTCTGTTACAAGCCGCCGACTGGGATACAGCGCGGGCCGCGCAAGGCATTGTCTACATCGATGAAATTGACAAGATCACGCGCAAAGGAGGCGACAACCCCAGCATCACGCGCGATGTGAGTGGTGAAGGTGTACAACAAGCCCTGCTCAAGATCATTGAGGGCACGGTCGCCAATGTACCGCCGAATGCGGGGCGCAAACATCCGCAACAAGAATTTATTCAACTGGACACCCACAACATTCTGTTTATTTGTGGTGGGGCGTTTAGTCATCTGGCGGATGTGGTGCGACGACGCGTGCAAAAGCGTGCTGGACTGGGTTTTGTCGTGGAGCATCACGAGCCTGCGCTCACGCGGGCTGGTCAAACGCAGGATGAAGCCGAAGCGCAACCGTTGCCCGAAGAATTGACCGAACGCCAGCGCGAGCTAAAAATTCGGCGTTTGGAAAAAGAAAGTCGCGACGAAAACGAGCTTTTACAGCAGATTGTACCGGATGATCTGCTGGCCTATGGCCTGATTCCTGAATTTATCGGCCGTTTGCCCGTCTTTGCCAGCCTGAACGCCCTAGACCGCAAAACGTTGGTACGTATTCTGACCGAGCCCAAAAATAGTATTGTGCGTCAGTTCCAACGTTTGTTGGAACTGGATCGAGTGAAGTTGGAGTTTGAGCCGGATGCCTTGGACGCGGTTGCGACCGAAGCTTTTCTGCGCAAAACCGGGGCGCGTGGTTTGCGCAGCATTGTCGAAGAAGCGCTGCTGGATGTGATGTACGAAATTCCCAGCCGCACCGATGTGGCTCGCTGCGTCGTTACCAAAGAAGTCTTTACCCAAGGCAAAGCGCCCCTGCTCTACACCCTGCAGGGTCAGCTGGTGCAGATCGGGCGTGAATATCGCCCTGCGGCGTAATTTATGGCGTTGGCATGCAATGCAGAGGTAAATCCCGCGGCTGACAGTAGCAAGTCGCCTCAGCGACTAGGGTAGTTCTGACGACAGAAAATCAAGCGAGTGGTAACTCCAGAGTCTTTAAAGGCTCTGGAGTTTTTTCAATGTTTGTGATATATATGGCTCTGGCAAATACTCATCGGCTAAGTTAAGCCCACAGGAGCCATAAAACCGGCAGGGAGAAGGATGAGTGATAAGTTTTCTATACCCATGTCAGCATGAAAAGCCAAGTTTGGGCATCGTAGGGGCGAGCCCTTGTGGCCGCCCGCCATGCTCTAGCCGCACGGGCGCCCACACGGGCTCGCCCCTACACCTAGCAAAAGTCCGGTTCTCAACGTAATTTTAGTATAGCGACCGATACTTTGGCGCGGACCATTTTAATGGTCCGCGGACTAAGCAATTAGTGCCTTCAGTCACTAAGAAGCTGTTTGAAAAGTTGGCTCGTACTCGTTCTCGGATCATTAGCCGAGAACGAGTATGAGTACGAGAAGTTGGTCTTTTCAAACAATCTCTCAGGCTGCCATCACCTGGTGGATCTGGATGAGGTTGCCGCAGGTATCATCGAACGCAGCAACAGTGGTCTGCCCCATGTTGGTTGGCTCCATCGTGAATTCCACGCCGAGCTTTGTCAGGCGGGCGTACTCTTCGGCGATGTCGGCGACCTGGAACGTAGTAAAGGGGATGCCGTCCTTGACCAGCGCTTCCTTGAGCGCCTTCATGGCCGGGTACTCCGCATTGGGTTCAAGTAGCAACTCAGTGCCGTTTGGCTCTTCGGGCGAGACAACCGTTAGCCAGCGTGCGCCCCCGCCCAAGGGAATATCGTGCTTTTTGACAAAGCCCAAAATATCGGTATAAAACCGCAACGCCTTGTCGTAATCGACAATCGGAACACTGGCAAGCGTGATCTTCATTTGATTCATCCTTTGTTTAAAATTTGAGTGGCGGTTCGGCAATCAAGTTGGCGAAACTCGCTGGGCGAGAGGCCAAAGTGTTGTTTAAACGCCTTGCTGAAAGCCGTATGCGTCTCGTAGCCGGCGAAGAGGGCAACCTCGCCAATATCCACTGCCCCCATGCGTAACTTGCGCCCGGCGCGTTCCAGGCGCATCTGCCGCACATACGCCATGGGACTTTCACCGACCGCTGCGGTGAAGACGCGGTGAAAATGCGGCACCGAGAAACCTGCCACCGCGGCCAATCGATTGCGGTCTAGCAACTCGACAATGTGTTTGCGGATATATTGTTGGACAGCGTGCATGCGCTGCTCGTCTGCTTGGCGACTGTATGTGACGACTGTCATAATCCTATTCTACCATAATAGAATATTTGTTTGTTATTCCGACTGTATCATTTTAGCTCGACTTTGTACGATCAAGCAGCATAACAGAGCGAGTTGACCAGACGGTCAAACAAGGGTCTAGGGACTTTAACAATGTGCCGTCATCACGCCAGACTTGAAAATAATAGTAGACACTATGCCAGTTCGGGTATTCCTTGGGCAGCATTCGCCACTGGATGCCACCCACTACCATATACAAGATTGCGTTGACGACCATGCGTATATCCAGGCGGCGCGGTCGTTCTCCCGATTTCACCTTTAGCACCAAATCTTGATAATGCATCATTGGCTGTCGCTCAAGTCGGTTGGATAGAGTTTTGTCTTCACAACCTTTACTTTTACCACTACTTGACCGACAGCCCCTGCTTTTCAAACAGCTTCTAAGGGCGATTGCGGGCGCGATTGCGCTTGCTTCGTTGTGTTGTGGATGGTGTTATGGGTTGCATCCTGCTCTGGCTCTCTACCATTGCCACTTGCGCAGTTTCCCGCTGTCCAGCCTTCAACAAGTACCAGCCGCCCACCAACATGGCGGCTCCCCAAAGCAGAAAGCCAATATCCCAGTAAATCCACTGTTCTGGGGGAACAGTCTCGTTGACGTGGTGAATGCCCAGCAACTGATGATCAATAAGCCCCTCGACCAGATTAAAGAGACCAAAGCCCATTAGGATCGTACCTGCGAACATCTTGCCCGACCAGCGTGTGTGGGGTCGGCTTGCTGCACGCCAGAACAACAGAAGCCCCAACCCTACAAAGATATAGGTAAGTACGTGAAAGAAACCATCCCACAATACATTGACTTGCAGATTTTCAAGGTTGGTAGGGGGATAGCCACCACTACTGAGCATGTGGTGCCATTGCAATACTTGGTGCAAGAAGATACCATCAAAGAAGCCACCGATCCCCAGCCCAAGCAGGATACCCGCAGCGGTTGGGAATCCACGTCTATTCTCTTCAACGATCTGGTCCATTGTCACCTCCGCTCAATTCAACACAAACGCGCTACTCTTCCACTGTTGTCCCCATGTGTACCGTATTAAAGTACTCTCGCCAGTAAACAATGTTCCCATCGACAGTTCCACCGTGGGATCCCCTGCTGCTCAACAGGCAATATACACTTAATGGCTGTGGGCATAGTGGCGGGCAAGGATGCCCGCGCCAAAGTCGTTGTTGGGATCGCGCCAGACAGAATGAATGTGATTGGCATTGTTTTGGGTGTTGTCATACTCAGCCAGAAAGTCAACGCCTTGGATGCGGTAATAGTGACCTTGCCCTCGCTCGATGCTTCCCGCCCAGGCAAAATGGAGAGGGGCAGCACCCGCTTGCTGAATTTTCATCATCTCGATCTCAGCGAGTTCGTCTGGCATCCGTCGGATATATTCACCGACTAACGTTGTCAGCAATTCCTGTTGCCCCCCGTTAAGGGCAAGCGACGAAACGCCTTGCGCTGTGGCACTGTAGCGCAGAGCTTCCACCTCATGCTCATGCACATGATGCTCGGTGCGAAAGTGCTCCAACGCAGTTTGATCGGCAAGCATCGCCCCCTCGACTAAGTAGGGGAGGTTGGTTGTCACCATATCGGGCGGCGCGGCAGAGGCAATCACCGCAGTCGAACGTTGGTCAGCATCCAACGAATGGACAAGCTCACGCGCCAAATCCTCGACCCCTTGCAACGGTCGCAACGTGGCAAAGTTACCCAGTGGCGACTCCGCAGGGTTTGCCCCAAAAAAGGTAGGCGTGGGTGAGACAATGCGACCCTTGACGATGGTGTAGTTGAGCGAAATGTGATGTCCCTCAAAGCTCCACCCCCACGGTGCTTGATCGCTGGGCAGGCCAAAAATACGCACGTAATAGAGCCGCGAGTCTCGTCCTGGCAATTCACGCGCCCACTGCTCGCGCGTATCAAGCGTCGTCTCCAGCCCCATAATTGCAGATGCAATGCCATAGGCATTCTGGCTTAGACCAGTTGCCACAAGCTTCTGTGCCAA
>JBBQBY010000030.1:0-24392 GCA_038318235.1 Caldilineales bacterium | reverse complement strand
ATCACCACTTGCGTCTGCATGGTTGCGGCTGCGGCATTTGGGAAGGGTAAAGAATACCCATTCAGGCGACCGATTGCCCCTACCGTGCGCACTGCGGCCAATTTGGGATCTTGCGGCCAGATTGGTTTGTCGTCATAAGCGGCAGTGGCGGGAATCAGATAGCCATTGCCAAGTTTTAGAAAGTCACCGTAGGTTTTAATGCTAAAGAAATCACGCATGAATTTCTGCGCAGCGTCGAGGTCGGCGCCTTGGGTATAATTGAGCAAAATCATATCGGCGACGCCAGTGTACCCATAACGCCCACCCGGCCCTTCTGGCGGCGCTACGTGGTTCATGTTTTTGGCGACATCGGGCGCGGCTTTTAGGGCAGGGGTATAAATGCTGTTCACATTGTAGGTCATGGAAATCTGCCCGGCCAGGAAAGCCTGGTTATTCGAGGCTTCCTGATAGGAGGTCACCGCTGGATCGCACGTATCTTTGTAGAGTTGGATGGCGAAGTTGAGCGCATCTAGTGTGGCTTGCGAACCGAGCGCCACCGAACCTTCATCGTTCCATTCTTTACCACCAAATGACCACAAGATCGTCAAACAAGCCGCGACACCATCTGCCGGTGATTGTTCCGACATCGTCCAGCCATAAGGATGACCCTTCGCTTTCAACTTGCGCCCAGCTTCCAGCGTTTCATCCCAGGTATCGGGGAATTTGTCGTAGCCGACTTCCTTATACCAGTCCTCGCGATAGTTGACCATGCGCGGGTGTTGGCCGTAAGGAATCGCAAACCACTTGCCATCAATCGTGCACTGGTAGGTGGGTGTGGGGTAATAATCACCCTGCTCGGCGATCAAATCTTTGGCGATATCGGAAACATCGGCCACGGCGGCCTTGAGCGAAACCGGGGCATAATCGATCTGGGCCAGGTTGGCACCCTGCTTGGCCTCAATCGCCGCCGCCAGTTTCTCGTTCAGCCCTTTCGTGACCAAGTCGATCGTAAAATCAACGTTGTTCTCGGTGGCCCATTTTTTGCTGAACTCATCAAACGCTTGGACTAATTCTGGCACAAACCATCCACCACTTAAGAATGTGAGCGCGGCCTTTTGCTTTTCAGGCGCACTACCGGCTGGCGCGTTGGCGCCAGGGGCTACGCAAGCCGCCAGCGCGGCCGCGCCGATGACTGTGCTCGATAAACGCAGGAATGTTCTACGACTGACTGGCGCAGCTGGATGCCCGCCGTGTACGCTTGGAGTAGACACGTAACTTCCTCCTTTGATCTTCGTCGTGAAATGAAATTGAGCACCAGCACAAGATGCGCCGATGGAAGTGCCTGATCAATGCTGGAATGCGTCTTGGCTAGGCAATCCCAGCTTATCAAATAGTATTGCCTGCTTTGACACGTAATCGAACCTACGGCATTCTAGCTGCCACTTGACGATTGGGATGCACAAGCTCGGTGGGGTGGGGAGCCGAGTATTATACTGTATATTGTATACCAAGATGTTATACCTGTCAATTGCCTTTTTTCTTGAAGGTAGGTAGGTTTACCTTTGATTAGAAGCTGGAGAAGCCAATAAAAAGGAGGGGCGAAGCATGCCTCGCCCCTCCTTTTGTAGAGGAAAAATCTATCAACAATTGACTGACGTACCGCCATCAATCACATTTACGGCTGCAGAATTAGGCGCATCACTTCTTCCCCGTCAATCTGATCGCCCGTCTTGGCAAAGCCGACACTTTGATAAAGTCTTTGTGCTACCTGATTGCGCGGGTGGACGGCTAATAAAACTTCGTTACATTCTGGTTGGCGATGTTTGACCGAATGCAAAAAATGCGCTAGCGCGGCACGCCCATAGCCACGTCCTTGTTCGGTTTTGTCGATCAAAAAACCACCTAAATAGGCGAAGCGTAAATTGCGAGGGATATAAATGAAACTATAAAAGCCGACCATCTTATGCCCGACATAGATCGCCACCGGATCATAGACAGCCCCATCCGGTTGGATGTAGGCTTTGGCCAACGAAATCGCAACTGTGGGCGTAAACGCGCGCTGTTCTGGATGGATATCAAGTTCGATGGCCGTGCGCCAGTTGGCTTCGCTAACTGGGCGGGTGGTGATTTTTGGCATGTTACGCTGTGAGCAGTTTTCGATAGAAAATGTGCTGCTTGACTTCGCGAAAACCTAAGCTCTCATAGAGACTGCGTGCCCCCTGCCCATCATCGGCGTCGGTGTACAGGCGGATATGGCGAATGCCACGTTGCTGTAATTCGGCCAGCGCGCCCAGCATTAACGCCCGTGCAATCCCACGCCGCTGCCAAGCCTGGCGGACAGCCACTTCAGGCAACACACCAACTTCGCCACTAATCTGTGCGAAGACCAACCCGACCACCTGATCATCGGCCCAAGCAACTTGCCAGAGGCTTGGATCGAAGTTATCGCTCGTTGTATTATCGGCTAAAAAATCCTGGTAATCGGTTTCGCTTGCGGGGCGACTCGTCCAGTTGGCACTAAACGCATCTTTCCAGGCTTGATAGATGGCCGGATACTGGTCGGGTTCAACCGGACGGAGGTTGATGCCCACTGGCAATGGTCGCGTTGAAACTGGGAGCGTGGGTTCAAGCACCATGTCACTGAGCCGGCGCACTGCAACATAACCTGCGTGGCGCATGAGCGCGTCCGCTTCGACCTCCGTGCTCGACACATTCGTGGCAAACGTGGCGCGGGCGTCGGCCTGTTCATTGGCCGCAAGCTCGCGAATCCGCTGTTGCGCCCACGCCAGCAGCGCTTGACCAATTCCTTGATCGCGCCAGGCGGGCAACAGATAACCCAGATGCAAGTAGACGCGCACCCCCGTGACTTCCGCCCAGCGCCACTGCACGTGATTATAGCCAATAATTTCTTGATCGATGGCAACGATCAACAGATCAGGATTATCGATCATCTCCGCTGCGGGAAAGGTTGCCGCCAAATCTACTGCTGTGGGCACCCCTTCCCGTGCCGAGCGTGGGTCAACCTGATCCCAGGCACGCGAATTTTCATGCACTGCCGCCATCCCGACTTGATCGGTTTCGTCGCGAAAGTGGCGAAAGGTTAGACCTGGAATCTGGGGCGCGGTGGGTAGGGTAAGCACAAATTCACCTTTCAAGCTCTTTTTCTGTTGAGCGAGTAGTGACTAGATTTTCATTTTCAAGCAACATGGTTGGCGTTTGATCCTTACCATGTTCCCAGGTGAAAGAAACAAACCAGATCGGATGTACACCAATAGTAAACACGGCGGGCGTGAATTGCATATTTGAATAGGGGATTGGCTCCTGGCTTTCAGGTGTATAACTAACCGGCCAACCCCAGATTTCATCTTCATAGGCTTCCGCTTTGGCATGTGCCGCCCACACAAGTTTGTTGATGTCTTGCCTATCTGGAATGCTAATCGGAATAATAGGTACATGGCCGATTTCATCATAAATTCCACCCAGACTAATTCTAACCTTTGTGTGGATCATCGCTTTTTTTGCTCCTTTCTGAATCGTTTCAGAAATCCATTTCTTTCTTTTTTTAGCAAGCGTTCAATTTTATTGAGTTCATGTTCTGAAAAGCCGCTACTCCCAAACAACTCTATCGGCGTGAGCCAGAATTTGGCATGACTGTTTTCGCGCCAGACATGGACATGAGGTTTTTCTTGTAAATCATATTCAAAGAACTGGATACGATAGGGTCCAATCTGGATAGTAGGCATGCTGTAATTTAAGCTTGTAAATGTTGATGATAGTTAATCTCCTACACATTAAAGCGGAAGTGCATCACATCACCATCTTGCGTCACATATTCCTTGCCTTCCACGCGCATTTCACCGGCGGCTTTGACTGCTGTTTCTGTGCCTAACCGGACATAGGTTTCGTAGGAGATCACCTCGGCCCGGATGAAGCCGCGTTCAAAGTCGGTGTGGATCACGCCGGCAGTCTGCGGGGCTTTCGCACCGCGACGAACGGTCCAGGCGCGTACTTCTTTGGGGCCAGCCGTGAAGAAGCTGATCAAGCCCAACGCCTTATAACCCTTATGGATCACCTGCTCCAGACCGCTCTCAGTCACATTCAACGATTCCAAAAACTCATGGCGTTCATCGTCGCTCAGGCCGGCCATCTCTTCTTCCAACTTGGCGCATAACTTGACCACTTCGGCGTTCTGTTCGGCGGCCACGGCGCGTACGGTCTTTACATAGTCGTTATCTTCCAGCAGTCCATCTTCGTTTACGTTCGCCACGTAGATAATCGGCTTGGATGTCAGAAAGCGCATCTCGCGATTCAGCGCCTGGAACGTTTCATTCTCGCGGTCGCCATAGGCCAAAATCGGTTTGCCTTGCTCCAATAGCGCTTTGAGTTGCGCCCCAAGCTCGGCTTGCGCCTGGAGCAGCTTGTCGTGTTTGGCCTGGCGTTCGAGCTTGCCCAGTTTGTTTTCCAATTGTTGCAGATCCGCCAAGATCAACTCTAGGTTGATCACATCAATGTCGTCGCGCGGGTTGAGATCACCGGAGACATGGATCACATTTTCGTCGTCAAAACAGCGAACCACGTGCACAATCGTCTCTGTCTCGCGGATGTTAGCCAGGAATTGATTGCCCAAGCCCTCGCCCTGGCTAGCGCCTTTGACCAAGCCAGCAATGTCGACAAATTCGACGGTGGCGTAAATTGTTTTTTCTGGCTTAACCAGTGCAACCAGTTTGTCCACCCGCGGATCGGGTACGGCGACAATCGCTTTGTTGGGCTCAATTGTACAGAATGGATAGTTTGCGACCTGGGCGTTTTGCGCCTTGGTCAATGCGTTAAATGTCGTGCTCTTGCCCACATTCGGCAAGCCTACAATCCCAATACTGAGTGCCATTTTACATACCTTTTAAAGTTAGACGTCGCGTTAGGAATGATGATCAAATTGTGCATTTGGAAGATTGAATATTCCAGGTCAGCAATCGCCAGTCCCTATACCGCAGCATCGTATGCCAATAAGATTTTTTGACGCTTCCCTTGTAAATAAGCGAATAAAGTTCTATCATATAAAATTTCGTTAAATCCGTGAAAAGCCTGCCTTTCTATCAATTTTAAGTGTACCACTTTTGTCACCGTCTTTGCACTTTTTGCTTGGCACCGATGCGTTGAGCTTTTGCCCTTCGGCTATTTTGACAATCTTTCTAATAATCAATTATGATTAGTCAATATTGACTAGTCAGGAGTAAATAAATGGAACGTGAATTGCTTTTGTTAGGCTTGCTCCGGCAGATGGATATGCATGGTTATCGCCTGGCCGAATTTATTGAGCGCGATCTGGCTACCTGTACCGATTTGAAAAAACCGACGGCCTATTTTTTGCTGGACAAAATGGTCAAGCAGGGATGGATCACGCAGCATCAGGCGCAGGAGGGCAATCGCCCACCGCGTCGTGTCTATCGCATTACGCCGGAAGGGGAAGAGCAATTTCAGCAATTGTTGCGCGAAAATCTGACAAACCATACCCCAGCGAAATTTATTGGCGATATTGGGCTCAGCTTTGTTGATGTACTTGCGCGCGATGAAGCCTTAACCTTGTTGCACCAAAGACGTATAGCGTTAGAAGCCGATCTGGCGGCGGCGCGTGCGGTTCCCAAACACGATGGAGCGTGGCAATTGCTGATCGAACATCGCGTGGTGCATCTCGAAGCTGAATTGCGCTGGCTACATGAGGTTCTAGGCCGGCTGGCGGGGTAATGCTTACTGATTAATCAAAGGTTTATTTACAACCAAACGCACTGCACAATAGAGCGCCCAGGCAGACTAACTAAGGTAGAGAAAATAATGAGTGCTAAAAAAGCAAAGACGAGCACAACTGTTGCAGCGGAAGAAAAGCTCGATTTTAAAAAAGTTTTGCCCATTTTTGTCGTTGTGATGGTGGACCTGTTAGGGCTAACGATTATTATTCCACTGTTGCCACTCTATGCGGCTTCGCTCCAAATCAGCCCGTTGATGATTGGTGTGCTGAACGCCGTCTACCCAGTCGCTCAATTGATTGGCGCACCGATTTTAGGCCGGCTCTCCGATCGCTATGGGCGTAAGCCAGTGTTGATTGCCAGCCAGTTGGGCACGTTAATCGGTTTTATTTTGTTGGGGTTTGCCAATACCTTCGCACTACTTTTTCTCTCGCGCCTGATTGACGGTTTTTCGGGTGGCAATATTTCTACCGCCCAAGCAATGATGGCCGATAGCACCACCGAGAAAACCCGCACGCAAGGGCTGGGCTTGATCGGCGCAGCATTTGGTTTGGGCTTTACCGTTGGCCCCGTGCTCGCTTTTGCTTCCTTGGCATTGAGCGGCAACAACTACCGTGCGCCCGCCTTTATCGCCGCGCTGTTTTCGTTGGCATCGGTGCTGTTAAGTATCTTCTGGCTAAAAGAAACACAAGATCCGACGCACCGCAGCACGAGTGCCGCCACATCTGCCTTTAATCCAACTGCGATCTTTAAAGCGTTGGGGAATCCTCAAGTTGGCCTGCTCTTATTGCTGGCTTTTGCCCAACAGTTCGCCTTTGGCGGCTTTGAAAATGTGATTCCGCTCTTTAATGTGAGCCGGCTTGGTCTCAATGCTTCCGGTAACGCGTTGGTCTTCGTGTTTGTTGGCATCATTGTCGTGGTGGTCCAGGGTGGGTTGATTGGCCAGTGGAGCCGCCGCTATGGCGAACGTAAGTTGATCTTTGCTGGGCTAGCCCTGTTAACCGTCGCGTTGGCCTTGACGGCGTTGACCCCGGCTGTACCGGCGCCCTGGTATTCACGCACAGAACTTCAGGCTGAATTGCATGCTACACAATCAGGCGCGACAGCAGCCCAAGCCGGCGCGCAAGTAATCTTACCTGCTGATACGAATAAAGGGTGGAGTGGATTGGTCTGGTTATTAGTCGCCATGATCCCTGCTTCGATTGGTGGGGGCATTTTGCAGCCGAGCATCAATAGCCTAATTACCAAACGGGTGACGCCGCAACAGCGCGGTGAAATGCTCGGCACCAGCGCCGCCATGGTTAGCGCCGCCAACGTGCTTGCGCCGCTGATCGGCTTTGCCCTCTTCCAAGCGGTGAGCATCAGCAGCCCCTTCTGGTTATGGGCTGCCGTGATGGCTGGGTTGCTCATCTGGGCCGTACAGCGGTTGAAACCTGGACGCGAAATGGCGAGTGTAATCAGCAAGCCATGAACAGAATAGATTTTTATCGGTAGTCACCTGACCGACTGGCTCTTATCGCGGCACCGGCACCCCGGCCACAATCCGGCGGATTACGGCATCGGCATCCAAGCCCTCGATTTCGGCCTCGGGGCGTAAGATGATGCGGTGGCGATAGGTGGGCGCGACGACAAACTTTACATCGTCGGGTGTCACGTAATCGCGACCCTGGAGCGCGGCCACGGTTTTGGCCGCCATTAAGAGCGTGATGCTGGCACGCGGGCTGCCACCCAGGATCAGATCCTGGCTGCGGCGGCTGGCGGTGGCGATTTGGGTGATGTAGCCAAAGATGCCTTCTTCGACTTTGACCGTTTGGATTTCCTGGCGCAGGGCGGGCAACTCAGCAGGTTGGATGATCGACTGGATGCCCGTTTCTTCGAGGTGGCGGGCGTCGAAACCAGTATGATAACGGCGCAAGATTTCGCGTTCCACCGCATCTGGCGGGTAATCAACGCGCACCTTGAACATAAAACGGTCGAGTTGGGCTTCGGGCAGCGGATAGGTGCCTTCATACTCCACTGGATTCTGGGTGGCCAACACCATAAAGGGTTCAGTTAAGGGATGGCTTTCGCCTTCAATCGTCACCTGGCGCTCTTCCATCGCCTCCAACAGGGCTGATTGCGTCTTGGCGGGGGCGCGATTGATCTCATCGCCTAGACAGATGTTGGTGAAGAGCGGACCTTTTTTGAGATAGAAACTACCCTGGTTAATGTTAAAAACCTGCGTGCCGACCACATCGCTGGGCATCAGATCGGCCGTGAACTGGATCCGCCCGAAATCGGCCGCGATCAGGCGGGCCAGGGTCTTGGCAAGCAGCGTTTTTGCCGTACCAGGCACCCCTTCCAAGAGCACATGGCCGCCAGCAAAAAAGGCAATCACCACTTGTTCAAACACTTCATCCTGACCGACAATCACCTTGGCGGCTTCACTTTTCATCTGGGTAAAACGTTCTGCGAGTGACACGGCTTTGCCTCGGTTGTTGATGTGTAGGAATTGGATTGGTTTGTGTAACGAGTGATGAGTGATGCGTGAGCAAGGTGGATCATTATTCACCATCACCTATCACGCATCTCTCATCTTTTCGTTGCTAAAACTTCATCGATCTTCGCTGCCATACGCACCAACGCACCTTCGTTGGCCTGGCTATCAAGGTTGTTCAGCAATTGTTGTACTGTCTGCACTTGATCGTCGTTCAGGTGTTGGTTGGTGGTCTGGAGCCGTTGGATAAATTCTGCATCGGTCAGATCCGGGCTGATATGCGCGGCGCGGCCCAGCCCAAGCTTGAGACGACGTTTGTGATGGTGGGCCACCGCCTCGCGTTGCTGCGCCCGCCGGTAGAGCGCGGCCATCGCGGCCACATATTCGGCGGCTTCGCGGCGGCGGCTAGCGTTCTGCACGGGCAGCGCCGGACCCAGCCTTCGACCTTGCAAGATCAGATAAAGCAGAATTGCGCCTAATCCAAAGAGCGTGGCCCAGCCAAAAGGGGTGCCATAGAGCCATTCCTGCAACGTGGTAATCTTTTTGTCCGTCTGATCACGCAAGTCTGGGCCATCGAGATGGTAGGTGTCGAACAGTAATTTGCCCGGCGCAACTACCGTGCGTAACAGCGCCGGCACCAGTGCAGCCACATTTTTGTCACGCAATTGTTGATTGGTCAGCGCAAAATTTTCGGTCAGATGCCAGATGGTGCCGCGCCCCAACTGGCGAACCGCGACTAACGGCTGTTGGTCCTCGGTCGCCAGCACCGCAACCGCATCCGACGCCTTGGCCAAATCCAACGCGGAAAAATTAGGGTTGATTGGGTGAAAGGAGGGATCATTGGCGGGCAACAACGGCTGCTGTTGGACGGTCGCTTGCAAGAATTGATTATTCGTTGCGCTTTCAACGCCAAACGTTGCCACCAGCGCGGCTTCGCGTTCGGTCGGCCCGATCAGCACGAGTGTATGGCCGTTGCTCACCCAATCGTGGAGCAGCGTGGCTTCTGCGCGGGTGAATGGCTCCTGGTTTGGATAGACAAAGAGCAGGCTTACATCCGCGGGCAAGGCAAAGTTACGATTGCCCGTGCGCTCTACTTTGTAGTCCATTTTTTCCAGCCAGAGCCGCAAGGCCCGTAAGCCATCCGCACCGTTGGCATCCAGATCATAGGCACGCGCCGGACTTGGCCCACCAAATAGTGCGGCAAAAACAATTAGCAGCATGAGCAGGACCAGGCTAAGCGTCAGTTGCGTGTTAAGCCGCATCGGTGAATCTCCTCATCCGCCTGGCCTTTTACGTGGCGGAGTGGTGTCATCTTCCACCAGTTGATCAATCTCGCGTTCATAAGTAGTAAATGTAGCCTGATCTGGTTCCTGGATGCCATACCAAACATTGTCAAATGTTTCCACCACCGGTTGCAAATGATTTTGCACAGCGGTTTGATCCCGCAGTTGGGCCAATACTTCGCGATTGGTCAGGCTACGATCATAAGTGAGCAGATTGCGTTCTTCCAGCGCCAGCAGGGCAGATAGATAAAGTTGGCGCACGGCCTCGCGATAGTTGCCGGCTGCGGCTAGGGTTGCGGCTTGCTGGCGGGCGGCGTTGGCCGTCAGCGGTAATTCCTCGCCACTCGCCAAGCGGCGACGCGCCTCAAAATCGGTCACAAAGTTGCCTAACAAGCCTTGTAACCAATAGCTGAGCAAGAAAATCAGCAAAATACCACCCACACCCGCAATCGCCCAGACGATCAGGCGCACCACGGCGCCGGTGCCACGACTCACGGGGCTAGCATCTAGCTCTGGCAAGAATGAACGCAGCCAGCGCCAAAAGCGATCCCATAAACTTAGGGGTGTGTTAAATTCTGGTTGGGCCAGGATTTGATTGAGCAAGGCCAGGCGCATAGCCGTGTTGTCATTGGTGGCAGCGGTCAATTGGTCTAAGACAAGCTGAACGCGCGTGAATGCAACGGTTGACGTCAGCGGTTCTGTATCCGCTTCACCCAGCAACGGTTGCAAAGTGACTAGTTGATTAGATGGCAAGCGCACGGTTTTAATCGCCGCCAGTTCTTGTTGCACAGCCGTTACGGTAATTGATGTCACGGCTTTTTGTTGCAAGCTTTGCGCCGCTTTTGCTAATTGCGCTTTATATTGATCAAGTGAAAGCGTGGTGGGCTGGGCTTGTGCCAGCACTGGGTCTGGTTGCGCAAAAAGCAACATAAGCAACAGTAAACCGCAGAACAAAAAAAGCTGGCGACATTTCATACGATAACTTGATTTTCCATCTGTTGAACCTGCAAACTTATATCATAACCTTCTTGGCGTGCTCGCAGATCATAATAATACAGCATCCGAATCGCGGTGGATAATGGCAAGACCAAAATACTCATCCCACCTTGCATGATGCTCTTGATACTGCCGAGCAGATTTACGGCGCGATCCGGGGCAAAAATAGCCGCTAAAAGATTGATCATGATAATCGGCGAAATAATTAGCACATAACCGAGTAGCAGGCTGATCACAAAGAAAATGAACGTCCGCCAAAATAAACCATGCGTTAGTTGCCAACTTCTGCGCATGGCTTGCAGCGGTCCCAAGTCTTCCGCGACCATCGCGGCTAATGTGGCCTCCCAACGAATATACAAAAGCAAGAAGGCGGCAACAATCAAGGCCACTGCCAGTGGGACAAGCGCTCTTATGGGCAACCTGGCCATCGCGAATATGATGCTCAGTGGAATGAGCATCGCGATGCCTAGCCCAATCAAGGCTAAGCCAACCACGAACAAGAACCTGAGATAAGACCAGAGATAGCGAACCCCCTGAACGATGTTTGGTTTGGCGTTGGAAGGATTACCATGTAACAGGTTGATACACTGGCTGGCGACGGTTAGTGTAACAAAACTAGACAAGATAATTTGGATGTAGGCTATGATCAGAATGCCCCGGCTGCTGGCGCCACCCGCATTGAGCAGGCGAAAAATCGCGGATGGCGTATCCGACAAAGTACTGATCCGGAGCAGGGAATAAGGCTGAGCCATGGCTTGCAGTATGGCGTTAACGATGGCGAGCGGTGTTAAAAAGAGCACGGGCGCGACGATGAGCAGACGGAAATAGTGGCGGTAAAAATGAATGGCTCGATCCAGTAGATCGCCTATCCTAAGCGGGCCAGTGAGCAGCGAGGGAGATGGCATCATTTATTCCTGGTTGGATAACGATGGTTGAAGCTCGGCTTCTAACTGTTGCACGCGCAAATTTAGATCATACCCTTCTTGGCGAACGCGCAAATCGTAGTAGAGCATGACGAAGGCCGCGCTGGCCAGTGGTTGCCAAAGGACGGGCAAGATCGCATTAACCGCACTAAAAACGATCATCCCCGCGTTTGGTAAGGTAGCCCAGGTCATGGCTAACGCAGCATAGGCCAGCCCGTTGAGTACCCCGTAGATCACAAAATAGAGCACATACATCAGCGCCACGTATAAGACGCAGCGCCGCACCTGGCCCTTTGTCAGCGCCCAACTGTTGCGCAACGCCTCGATTGGCCCCCAGCGCTGCTCGACCAAACCTGGTGTTGCCACCACCCAGCGTCCACCTAAATAGACAAGCGGCGCGATCATTAACAGAAGGGTGATGAGGTAACCGCAACAGACCAGGCCAATAATGCCAAAAGTTTGAAAGAACTCACTCCTGCCGATATTGCCGGTTGGCAAACTGAGCCCGCCAACGGCGGCAAAGACGGCGGCAAAGAAAATACAGACGAGGGGGAGCAGCGCAACGCCCATCGCAAAAATTATGCCTGCATATTTGACAATTGTCATGCCCAGATACGCCCAAAAACGGCTCAAGGCCACGCGCAGACTGCTCCCCAACGAGACATCTTGGTTATGCAGTACAGCGATACATTGTTGCATCAGCGCCAGGTTTACCACGACATTGATCACCAAACTTAATGGCACCAGCAGATAGGTGAGGTAGATCGTGCTGCTATTCGATTGGAATAGATTGAGCATAGTTTCATCAGATGCCGCCTCTGGATTTTGCATCAATTGCGTCAAGAAGGTTAGGTAATTGGTCATGAAATTACCCGAAAGCAGCCCAGAAAGAATGCCCAGTGGCACCAAAAAGATCGCCCCGGTAAGCACAAAGAGGCCAAAGCGCGCGCGATAGATCCGAAAAGCCCGGTCTAAAAGGTCACCCAACGTGAGTGGGCCAGCGATGGGAAGAGGGGCTTGCATGGTTGATTCCTTTATGCGTAACTAATATAAGTGGTAAATGGTAAGTGGTAAGTTGTTATTGCGCATTCGGGAGTTACCATTTACCATTTACCACTTACCACTTACCACTTACCACTTATTCAACAGTCGCCGCGCGCAACAGATCTGAGGCAACACCGATATTGTGTACATCGGCCAGGTCAATATAACCATCGATAATGGCAATCGGCCGATCGATGATATCCTCTTTTAGTTTGAGAAAGACGCTCAATTCCGAAGGATGTTCGATGCCTGGCAAAGCGGCAAAGATCGCCGCACGTACGGTGCCCAGCCCGGCGCTGGCTTGCGAGCCGACCATCACGCCTTTGCCATGTTGCTGGGCGAGGGCTAACATGCTTCGCGATTCGGTGTAGCCGGTGCGCGCCGTTTTAATGTTGAGAATGTCAAAGGTGTCCAACGCCAGTTCACGCTGGAGATCGCGCAGGGTGAAGCAACTGTCATCTGCGATCAAAGGTATCACCTGCTGGTTGCGCAGGGCGGCGCGTTCACGGATCAATTCGACCGGCAGGGCTTCTTCGCAATAAAGCAGTCCCATTTCGTGGAGATAAGCTAATTTGTGCGCTGCCTCGGCTGGCTCCAAACATTCATTGGCATCCGCATAGAGCGCCATCGCGCTGCCAAACATCTGTTGCAAATCACGAATCCGCGCGATGTCTTCATCCCATTCGCGCCCGACTTTCACCTTTAGAACGCGCACCCCTTGATCAAAGACGCGTTGTGCTTCGGCCAGCACGGTATCGCGATCACCAATGCCCAAAATATAACTGACCTTCAATTGTTGCGTCTGTGCGCCCAGGCAGCCAGCCAATGAGCAACCTGCGTGTTGGGCCAGGGCATCGTGCAAGGCCATATCCAACGCGCCTTTGGCGGCATGATTATTCTTAATCTCATGGAGGCGTGCCTGCACCTTTTCGATCGGAATGCCAACGACACGCGGCGCCAACTCATGTTCGATGATACTCGTGATGCTATAAACCGTCTCGCCGTAGATGGTCGGGCGCGGTGGCGCTTCGGCCACGCCACTGCTGCCGTCGCTCAGTGTCACCTGCACCAGCACATGGTGCGCTTCGGCCAATGTACTGCTCTTACCCCAACGTAAAGTCCCAAACATCGGCAAGCGAAAAATGGTGGTAGAAACGTGCTCAATCGTAGGAGAAGTTGATGCCATGATGGTATAGTTTGCTCAAGTTTAGAGAGGATGATTGGTAATTGGGTAATTGGGAAGTAGTAAATCGTAAGTAGTAAATCGTAAGTAGTAAATCGTAAGTCAGCTCTTCTCATTACCATTGACTACTTCCCATTGATCCTTGACTGCTGCCTAATTCTTTGTCATGAAATCAACCAACGCTCGTGTAACCTGCGCGGGTGTATGCTGAGTTGTGTTGATGACGAGCGTGCGGTCGGGCGCGCTGGCTTGCAAAACGGTGATCGCTGCGTTTGGGTCATAGTTGCGCCGTTCTTCGATGACAATTTGTAGCTTAGCGCGCAAATCATCTGCACTGACGCCACGTGCTAGCAAAGTTAACAATTGCTCTTCTTCTGCGCGCGTGAACAAAGCGGTGGTTTCGGGCAGGCCAACGTCGGCAAAACTGGTAATCGCCTTGGCTGGTGCGCTCGCCTGCGCTGCCCCGGCCACCTGATCAAAGGCATCATTGCGCCCTAATAAACGTTGTACACGCACGACGTCGGGGGCATGCAACACGACAAAGCGCGCCTGTGGCAAAGCCTGCAAGGCGTGCGTCACTTCGTCGGTGCCGCGCAAGCCATCAAAGATCAGGTTGGCGCGCAATTGTGGCGGATTAATCCACAATTGCGTGAGCGCGTGACTCATGCCGCCGGCAAAGTGTTCGCGAAAGCGGCGTGTATAGTCAAACCGTAACTTGCGGTCGGTCACCACTTGGATCGGTTGCTTGTCCAACGCCTGCATATAGGCAATGATCAACTGGTCGGTTAGCACGCGCCGATTGGGCAATAGTGTGTAGTCCTGACCGGTTTTGGCCAACTTTTCCAGCGTGGTACTTTTGCCAACACCGGTCAGGCCGACAATAATTAAGAGTGGATGCTCAACGAGCGCACACCAGGCCTCTGGCACAGGCATTCCGACAGCGATGCCAGGGGCAAGTTCGGTAAATTGTAGTGAATCGGCGGCCATAGAATGCAGATAACTTTCTCGTTTAAATTGATATGAATGACAATATATAGTAAGCGGTAAGTGGTAAGTGGTAAGTGGTAAATCGTGATCCGCTACTTTTGCTGCGACCGTTGATGGTCATTCACGATTTAATTTCGGTAACCGTAGGTGCGGTTAAAAACCGCACAGGCCTTGTTCTGAAAAGTGTCGATTTACCACTTACGATTTACCATTTACCACTTACCATTTACCACTTACCATTTACCACTCACTCTACTTAATCCAACGGGGGGACCAATACTTTGTCGATCACATGAATGACGCCATTCGCGGCCTGGATGTCGGTCTGAATGATTTTGGCCTCGCCAACCAGGATCGTGCTGCCTTGTTTTGAGAAGACCAGGGTTGAGCCTTCTTGGGTTTGTTCCACCTGTTGGTCAGTAAAATCGGCGGCCAGTAATTTTTTGCCGGAAACGATGTGGTAATGGAGGACACGCGTCCAGACTTCGGGGCCACGGAATAAGCTGCCAACCAGTGGGCCAGGTAAGCTGGAAAAAGCGTCTTGTGCAGGGGCAAAGAGCGTAAAGGGGCCTGCGCCTTGCAACTCCGTAAAGACGTCGGTGGCTTTGAGGGCGGCAACCAAGGTACTGAAGCGTTCATCAGTCAGCAAAACTTCGCTGATCGTGGCTGCACTGTTGGCGGCTGACGCTTTGGCCGGCGGTAATAATACTTTATCAAGCACATAAATCACGCCGTTTGTAGCCTGAATTGGTGTGGCGATAATCGTGGCGCCATTCACCTTAATGATTTTACCTTCCTCGCTAATTTTTAAGGCGTCACCGAGCAGGGTTTTTACGGTTGCGCCACTGGTCAAGCTGTCACTGGTCACGCGCGTGGCTGCGATATGATAGCGTAGGACTTCCGCAATGCGCTCCTGATTATCTAACAGACCGGGCTCCAGCGCCGCAAAAGCCTGATCGGTGGGGGCAAAGATGGTGACGGGATCAGCGCCTTTTAATGACTCGCTCAAATTAGCCACTTGGAGCGCAGTCACCAGGGTGGCAAAATTGCCCGCCGCAGCCAGTGTATCAGCGATGTCCATTGGATGGGGTGTGGGGGTGGGCGCCGCTACGGTTGCGACCACGGTTGACGCCGCCGGTATTGCGGTCGGTCGGGGGCCGGAAGAAGAGCAGGCCGCTAGGATTAGCGACAAAATTAGTAGGATTGATAAGGAAAGCGTACGTCTCATAAAATCTCCTTCTTGGGGAGTGGCCTGGAGATTGCCAGGCGCTAAAAGGTATTAGACGATTATACTTTGACTGGTTGTCTTGCACAAGCAACGAGGGTTCAAAACAAGCATGGATCGCAAATGAGGAAGTTATATATGTGCAAACTGGTAGCTACACAATTTGTTACATGACGCCTGTTACATGACTCTTGTATGTATAGCTATCTTTGCGTCCATGGGATTGTGTTTTAAGCTTGAAGCAAATAACTGTAAGCGTGAAATTACGTTAGTTGTGGTAAAATAGCTTGATAGATTGAATAATCAAGCTCACGGTGAACTTTCGGATTATGCAGGAACCTTTAAAATTTTTCCAGCGTCTTTTAGAGCGTTTGGATTTGAATCAATTTCCTTCGTTTGCCCGGATTTTGGCATCGATGGACCCGGTCGCGTGGACACTGGTGATCTTGTTAGCAGGTGCGATTGGTATTGGTCTCTTTTTTAGCTTTAGTACACGCCGGTCGTTCCTTCAACCGGATGAAGTAGAAACGACCCCTGAACTCTTATTGGCGCGCTTAAAGCAAGATCCCACCCGCCTGCCTCCGGTGGCCATTGTCAGCCGACTGGGCTCTGAGGCGACCCTCGATTTGCTCGAATATGGCGATCAGATTCGCACGAAAGAGTGGCGCTATCGGTGGAACGGTGTGCGCGAAGAACTGTTGCGTCTATTAAGCCAACAGAACGCTTTTGGGCCAGCTTATGCGCTAGCCCGCTATTACCGCAGCGCCGACGCTCAAGAGCCGGATACTTTGCGCATCCGCCGCACTGCGTTGGTGCATAAGTTAGGTTTGTTGCGCCAACTGGACCCTAGCCTAGATGGCAAGCCGGCGCAGTTACGCATTCGCTGTCATCCGGCAGAGGTCGAAGGCCGGCTTGGCTTTGAAGGTGATGCGCTCTGGCTGATGCCCGACGAACCGGCGCCATTGGCCGAAGGCCCCGTGGTCGAAATGGACCAAATTGAATTTCGCACTGTGCAAGACGCTGAATTACAAATGCATATTCGCCGTTCGCCGATGGTTGGGGGTGGTTTTCGTTTGCGTTTGCAGAAACGGCGTAACATGTGGGTTGTGGTCGAAGAAGAACTTGAATGGGTTAGTTGATGCGTATGCTGGAGTCTACGTTTAGCCTGAGTCATCTCTTGGCCTTCTCCAATGTGATGATGTCATCCGTGGTGACGATTCTTGCCTTTTCGTTGATGGCTTATACGTTTACGTATAACTTTCGCAATCCGGTCGCGCGGCGTTTTGCCTTGTTATTGGTCTGCGTGTTGGTCACCTACGCCAGTGATGTTGCCCTGGAACGTGTGATGACCGTTGGGTCGGCAGAACGTTGGCTACGCTTTCAATGGCTGGGCATCGCCTTGTTGCCGGCTGCTTCTTATACCTTTGCGCTCAGTGTATTGCAGACCACCAACTATCGCATTCGGCGGCGACGTTGGGTGGCGAACATTATTGGGGTCTTGGGTGTTGCCAGCGCCGTCGATGCGCTCTGGGGCGGGCAGTTGGTCAACGGCATCCGTTTTGATCCACCGATCAGCTATTTGGAAGCCGGACCCTATTTTGGTCTGTTCGCGGTCTATTTCGCCGTCGTCTTTTTGCTCGCTTTGGCCAATATTAATAAAGCGCGCCAGCGCTGTTTGACAGAAAATAGCCGTAAGCGGATGACCTATCTGTTGCTCGGTTTTGTGGCGCCGGGGATTGGTGTTTTTCCCTATTTAATTGGGCTTAGCCGAGTGATCAGTACCGCCCATTCGAGTGCCGCGGTTTTTCTGGTCTCATTTTTTGGCAATATGGCGGTGGCGGCATTGATGGTGTTGATGAGTTACACCGTTGCCTATTTTGGTGTTTATACGCCAGATCGGGTCGTGCGCTACCGGCTACTCCGCTTTTTTATGCGTGGCCCAGTCGTGGCCATCTGTGTGATTTTGGCCGTACAAACGGTGCCAACCATCGAACGCCTGATGGGGCTACCCACGGATGTGGTGCTGTTTAGCATTATCACCGGCGTGATTGTGGTGAGCCAACTCTTTTTGAGCATCTCGAAGTCATTGACCGACCGCTTGATCTATCGTGAGGATCGCAACGAAGTGGCCTGGCTGCGCGAGTTGGATCGGCGCTTGTTGACCACCACCGATTTACGGCAATTTCTAGAGAATAACTTGACTGCGCTGTGCGAATTGCTGCGTGTACCGTCGGGGTTTGTGGCTGGTGTGATTGGGCAGGATCTAATCTTAGAAGCGGTGATCGGTAGCGAGCAGACGCGCCAACAAGTAATGGCTGTGCCAGATTGGGCCGATACCTTGAACCTGGCGCTCAAGTGGGCCGAGCCATTGCGACCACTTTCGCATGCCGGTTTTTGGATCTGGCCGCTGCTGGAACCGGCGATCGACGGGGAAAATCGGCAAATTCTGGGCGTGCTGGGTGTAAAAGCCCGCACGGAAACTCCCTTGCTCAGTCTGGATGAGATTGATGTACTGGATCGCATGTTGGATCGCATTACGGGCGTGCTGGCGGATCGGAAATTGCAACAAGGGGTCTTTGTCACGCTGCGGCGGATTATCCCGGCGCTGGAACAGGCGCAACAGTGGCGTGGCATCGTGCCCTATACCGCCGACGAGAGTGACACGCAACCGGCCACGGCGCTGCTCGATCCCAGCCCGATTCACAGCCCCGAGTTTGAAAGTTGGGTCAAGGATGCGTTGAGCCATTATTGGGGTGGCCCTAAACTGACCCGCAGCCCGTTGACGCGTTTGCATATCGTCGCCCACGTGCTTGATCAGGCCAATGATGATCCGACCAAAGCTTTACGGTTGGTGTTGGGCAGGGCGATTGAACGCTTAAAGCCTGATGGTAAACAAAACCTGAGCGCCCCAGAATGGTTGCTCTATAACATCTTGGCCATGCGGTTTATCCAGGGCCGCAAAGTGCGCGAAATTGCTGATCGGCTGGCCATGAGCGAGAGCGATCTCTATCGTAAGCAGCGCGTGGCGATTGGCCAGTTGGCGCGGGTTCTGAGCGAAATGGAACAAGATAAACGAATTGACAGCAATGGTCTAGAAAAAAGTAACGGTACAGAAAAAAGCAACGGTGTAGAAAAAATAGGGTCATCTGTGCCGATCAACGAAGTGGTAAAATAATTCGCAATTATCAATGATGCAAGCTTATGTCAGAACAACACAGCTCACAACCGCCCACTTTACGCAATCTATTACAAGAAGCTCAGGAAAACTTTAACACCGAGTTTATCGGTTTTCTGCTGTTTGTTGTCGGTGGACTCCTCTTTTTTAGCTTGGCAGGCACACGCACCGCAGGCTCAGCCGAGATTCCTTGGCTCGTGGGCATGGTGGGCTGGACCGCGCCGTTGGTTGTGTTGAGTTTTTTAGGCGTGGGCGGGGTGTTGATGTTAGGCGCGCGCGCCGGTTATTGGAGCGTAGAGGCGATAGTGGGCATTGAGCTATTGTTGCTGAGCTTGCAAGCGGGTACGTTCGCCTGGTACAACGATATTGTCACCTGGCGAACGCCGATTGATGGCGCCAATGGTGGCTTGGTCGGCTGGTCTTTTGGCTCACTTTTGGTCGCAGCTTTAGGACAATGGCCGGCGTTGGCCGTCCTCACCTTGATTGGCTTGATTGCGCTGGGCTTGCTTCTGCGCTACACACCTCTGATCTATGTTGTGCTCGCGCTGCCGCATCTGGCACCGGGTTTGCCGCATCGCTGGTTCTCCTTCCATTATACGGCGCCGCAGACGTGGCTGCCCGTGGCGGGCGCGCGCAGCAGTGCAGGCAATCAGACCAAGAAAAACTACCCTCAAGCGGGTAATTTTGTCTCGCCGCATCAAGCGCGCCGCGAGGCAACGATTGTCGATCCACCGCAATTATCCGCCAATCGGCCAACTGTCACCGAAAAAGCCCCGCGCAAACGCGCGCTCACGCCTGAACCAGTTGCGGCACAACTGGTTGACGAACAAAAATTGGCGGTTGAAAAAAAATCTGGCAGTGAACCGAAAGCCAAAGCCCCCAAAGCCCCAAAAACAATGATGCCCACGCCTAAAGTTGCGCGGCCGAATAGTGATCTGCCGTCGGTTGATTTGCTGACAGCCGATGCTGGGGTGATTAAGAACAACGATGTACGCGCGCTCCAACAATTAATCGAGACAACACTGGAAGATTTTAATGTGCCTGTGAAGGTTGTCCATGTGGAAAGTGGCCCGACCGTCACACAGTTCGGCGTAGAGCCACTGTTTTTAGAACGTGGTGGTCAGCGACGCAAGGTACGCGTCAATCGGATTGCCAATTTGGCCGACGATTTGGCCTTGGCATTGGCGGCTCCCTCTGTTCGCATCGAAGCCCCTGTGCCTGGCCGCCCCTATGTGGGCATTGAAGTGCCCAATCTGATCAAAATAATGGTTACTTTGCGCGGGATTTTGGAAAGTAATGCGATGGTAAAAGAGGGAGGCAAATTAACCTTGCCGCTTGGCCGCAATACTTCTGGAGAACCGGTAGTCATGGATTTGACGCGGGCGCCTCACATTCTGATCGCGGGCGCCACTGGTTCAGGTAAATCAGCCTGTATCAATACGATTATCACCGGCTTGCTGATGCAGCATGGGCCAGATACTTTGCGTTTTGTGATGGTTGATCCCAAGATGGTCGAATTGCCTGGTTATAATGGCATTCCGCATTTGTTGGGCAAAGTCATTACCGATGTCGATCAAGTGATGGGGGCGTTGACCTGGCTACTCCTGCAAATGGACGACCGTTACCGGCTTTTTCAACAACTTGGCGTACGCAACATTGACACCTATCATGCGGTGGTGAGCCAGCAGCGTAAGGGTGACACTCCGCTAGAGCGCTTGCCGTATATTGTCTTAATTATTGATGAATTAGCCGATTTGATGATGACCGCGGCCGAGGATATTGAGCGCCAGATTTGTCGTTTGGCGCAAATGGCGCGGGCCACTGGCATTCATCTAATCCTGGCAACCCAGCGGCCCAGTGTTGATGTTGTTACCGGCCTGATCAAAGCGAACTTTCCAACCCGCATTGCTTTTTCTGTCACCAGCCAAATGGATAGCCGGGTTATTCTGGATACACCGGGGGCTGAGCGCTTGCTTGGGCAAGGCGATATGTTGATGATGCGTTCGGATGCCGCCAAACTCTTCCGTGTGCAGGGCTGTTATGTCGGCGATGATGAAATTACCCGAGTGGCTCAGTTTTGGAAAACGTATGCCGCTGGCGCAGAATCATCCTCCGTCTCACCTTGGGCTGGTCTGCTGGATCGCATGGACGACGAGGATGAGTTGTTGCAAGATGCCATTGACGTTGTGCGTGATATGAAATCGTGCAGCACGAGTATGTTGCAACGTAAACTGCGGGTTGGTTATCCTAAAGCAGCTGGCCTGATGGACGCCTTAGAAGCCAAAGGGGTTGTGGGGCCAGATCTGGGCGGTGGACAAGGGCGTGAAGTCTTGTTGAAAAACAAAGAGGCAGAAGTTGGAGAATCAAGTGACGAAAATTGAAGGCTTGATCAGCCAAGCAAAAGCTGCGGCTCATTCCCCGCACGCTAACACATTATCCGCATGGAGCCTGCGCCAACTTAGCCCACCTGTCTTTGTTGATGTAGAAAAAACGCGCCTGGCCAGGTTATCACATGTGCTGATTCAAGTTAGTTTTATTGTCATCCTGTTTCTCTGCCTGGTGACGTTTTTCGATACGGATTCCCCGCTGTCACCGATCTTATTCCAAGTTTGCCTTTGGTTAGAGCTATTATTAGTGCTTGTATTTGTCTTAGTGCGTTACGGGCAAGTGCGTTTTGCTAATCGAATCCTCAACTTTTCTGTGCTATTGATCTTCCTCTATGAGGCGATCTATCTTGACAATGGCATTCACAGCATTGGCTATGGCTTGTTATTTCTGTCTGTGATCCATGCTGGCATTCTCCTCGGGCGGCGCGCTGCTTTTATCAATGCAGGGCTGGCGATTGTGATCGGTATTCTATTACAATATGGCCACACCATCGGACGTTTGCCCTTCCCTGACCTGCTTCCCAGTGACCACTTTCGGTTGGCTGCCTATAGTGGTGGCCTGACCATTGCGGCTAGTTTAGTCTACCTGGCGGTAGAAAGTTTGCATCAAGCCATCGTGCGTTTGCGTCAGAATGAAGTGGTTCAAGCCGAAACTAACCGCAGATTGCAGTATGAAATTAGCGAACGGCGCGCCCATGAACGCGAGCAAGTGGCTGTTTTGGCGATGGCGAGCGCCATGCGTGAAGCAGCCACCTATGCTGACATTGTACCGATCATCCTCGCTAAGACTATGGGGATTTTCGAAGGTAGCGCCTCGGCACTTTCCCGTTTCACGGGTAATAGCAATGACCAAAGCTTTGAATTTTCCTGCGGCGCCTGGCAAACCTGGGTGGGCAGTCGACTTAGCAAATTCCCTGCTTGGGAAAAATCGACGATTGGCAACAATACGATCTATGTCAACAATCAGGTTGGCAAAGATCTGAATTTCCCACTGGCGACCCAACTGCATCAGGTCAGCGCCATTGCATTGGTGGTCCTGGAGGGAAGCGAATTGCAGATTGGCGCTTTATGGTTGGGCAGCCAACAACCAATCTTACCCGCCGAACTGCAAATTTTGGCCGCGATCGGGAGTATGGTTGCCAATGCTTTGCAACGTATTCAACTGCACACTGAAACGCGCAACCGTGTCGAGCAATTGGCCGCGATTAATCGTCTGGGTCAATTCATTGCTGAAACGCTCGATTTGGCCAAAATCTATGAGCAGATCGGCCAGACTACCCGCGCCGTTTTACCGGAAATCTCCGATCTGTTTATTGAACTTTATGATGTTGAAAAGAATGATCTGAAAATTGTCTATGGCATCCAAGACGAGCAGCAACTCGATGTCAGCCAACTATCTGTACCAACCCATACGGCCAGTGAGCTGACTTTTCAGAACAGGTCGACGTTACTCCGTTCCTCGGCCCTGACCATCAGCGTTACTGACAGTTCCGCGGCGATAAAAATGACCCCCAATGTGGGTAACAAGGCAGTTGCTTATGTACCGATGGCGGCGCGCGGTGAAACTGTGGGGGTATTGCACGTCCGTAGCAAAATATTGCGCCGCTTTTTACCGATCGATCTGGAATTTCTTACCCTGTTGGCCAATACGGCTGCGATTTTTATTCAAAACGCGATCTTATTTGAGAATTTACAACAATCGAATCGTCGCGCCCAAGAGGAGTTGGCCGAACGCAAACAAGCAGAGGCAACCATTCGTCGCCATTTAACGGCGATGGAATCATCGATTGATGGCATTGCGATGCTCGATAATACAGGCGCGTTTATTTATGCGAATGACGCCTTTGCCGGTCTCTATGGGTATGCACATCCCCAAGAATTGCTCGGTAAAAAATGGCTTACTTTATATCGCAGAGGTGAAATCCGCTATATCACGCGCAATTTGATTCCAGAATTAGTCAACAAAGGAAAATGGCGCGGTGAAACCACAGGCCGGCGGCAGGACGAACGCACATTCCAACAAGAAACCTCACTTGTGCTATTGGAAACAGGCGAAGTCACAGCCGTTGTCCGCGATATTACCGAGCGCAAAGACGCCGAAGAAGCGTTGCGCGGCTCACAGAAATTGGAAAGCCTAGGTGTGTTGGCTGGTGGGATTGCCCATGATTTTAATAACTTTTTGGCGGGCATGCTCGGTCAGATTTCGTTGGCCAAGGCTAAGCTCGCTGTAGAAAACCCCGCCTACAGACATGTTGAAAGGGCGATTGCCTCGGCCACGCGCGCCGCAGATCTAACCCGCCAATTGTTGGCTTATGCGGGCAAAGGCAACTTTCAAGTGTCACGCGTCAATGTCAATGATTTAATTCGTGACAATGTAAGCCTGCTGGAAACGGTTGTACCGAAACAGGTGCAGTTGATCTTTGATCTGGCCCCAGATTTATTGCCAATTGAAGCTGATATTGGGCAGATTCAACAGGTCGTTATGAATTTGATTATGAATGCGGCCGAAGCGCTTGGGGCTGTGCCTGGGCGTGTGATGGTTCAATCACAGATGTGCAGCATGCCAGACGCCAGCACCGAGAGCCATTACATTGGCGTAAACCAACTCAACCCCGGTGATTATGTTTGCCTGGCGATTCGTGATAACGGTGTTGGCATGGAAAGAAGAGTAATTGACCGAATCTTTGACCCTTTCTTCAGCACCAAAGGGCAGGGCCGTGGGCTTGGTCTGTCGGCAACCCTGGGTATTATTCGCGCCCACAAAGGTGGCTTACAGGTTGAAAGTCAGATTGGGTTTGGTAGTACGTTCAGAGTATTCTTGCCAGCTACGGCCATGGACCAGAAAGTCATTTGCCCGGATATAGATACGGTCGCCGAAAAGCTGGAAGGGACGGTGTTGGTGATCGATGATGAAGAAGCGGTGCGCGATTCGTTTGGCGAAATTTTAGAAATGTCCGGCCTTTGTATTCTAAAGGCCACCAATGGATTGGAAG
>JBBQBY010000029.1:0-24591 GCA_038318235.1 Caldilineales bacterium | reverse complement strand
GTCACGGAACAAGCCGCGCGTGTCAAGTTGCAGCGAGCGGAGCCAGTAGCCGCGCATCATCGCGCCAGCCGTCCAACCGAACAGGAGACCGGCCACCAGCGCCAGAAAGATGTCAAGCCATGACCCCAACGCACCCCAAACTAACCAGGGACAGGCAAAGAGCGCGGCCGCGCCAAAGGCTAATAGCGCTCTGGAAGGGCGCAGTCGATCATTTTCAATCGAAGTTCCCAGCACGGAGCGCTGGGTTAGGTTGACCAAAACCAGACAAATCAAACAGGCGCCGATTTGTAAAAGCATGATCAACTGGCCTTGGGTGGCGAAAAGCCAGCGGGTGGGCGCCAACAGTAATAAAAAGCCAGTTGCCCACAGCCAGGTTTGGAACATGGCGCGATAGCGCACCGTACGCCAGAGGAAAACGAGCAACAAAAGCGGGACGCCAATCAAACCGACCTGCACAAGTGATGCCCAAACGGGCGCGTTTGTGATTGGATTGGTCAACCCCAATGCCGGGCTAGCCCAGCCGATCAATTGCGCGCCAAATGCAACGATCACAATCCAGAGCGCCATCAGCCCTGCTACTAATCGTCCCCAGAATTTTTGATTGCCAGTGATCATCGCCGCGTTAGGTTCAACAATCGGATCTGGCGTAAGATCAAAAACGGGGAAAATTGTCATGAAATCCAACTCCTTTCGGGCTAATCGCCCTATCCTGGCTAGATGATTGCCGCATTGTCTCGCTAAACAGGTTGACCTGCGTTAGCTTTCGATAGTAAATCCATTTTGTCTGTGGGGTGCGAGACGAAAGTGAGTTACGAACCAACCCTTCCGGGAAGGATATTTTCGACCGGTTACTGAACAAATCAAGCCTTCCCGGAAGGCGGATGACCACCAATCATCTGCTTTCCGGTCGCGCAACCTTCCAGGAAGCGGTCAGGCCGCTCAGGATTAACGAGTCTACTTATGACCGCTTCCTGGAAGGATAAAAACGGTGGCTTTGCTTGTTGGCCAGCATTCTATACACCTTCAAGCACACGCAAGCAAGCATCGATCTCTTCGACTGTATTGTAATGCACCAAGCCCAGGCGCAATAGCCCGCCACTCGCTTCCACCCCCAGCCGCTCACTCAGCGCCACCGCATAGAAATTGCCATTCCAGGCAAAGATGTTCGCCGCGGCCAGGGCTTCCGCCAGTTGCTGGGGTGTTGTATTGTCCTTGCGGATCGAAACGGTCGCCATCCGGCTGCGCCATTCGGCAGGGTTCGTGATGCCATAAATATGTACGCCTTTGATCGTCTGTAAACCACCGATCAGCCGCTCGACCAACATCTGTTCATACGTTTTGATCACAGGCCAGGCTGCTTGCAATTGGGCGCGGCGTGATGCATCCACAGTTGCTCCGCCATACAAGACGCCTAACTCGGCCAGATATTCAATCGCTGCCCCAACCCCGGCTAAGCCTTCGTGATTTTTGGTGCCCGTCTCCCATTTGTCGGGTGATTGATTGCCCGCGGGCTGCACGCGATAGGCGCGCAAGCGATTGAGGTGTGCGCGTTTGCCATAGAGCAAGCCGACATGCGGGCCAAAAAATTTGTAAGCGCTACAGGCCAGAAAGTCGCAATCGAGCGCTTTCACATCGATCAAGCCATGGGGTGCATATTGCACGGCGTCGATGAAACTATACGCGCCCACTGTTTTGGCCCAACTAATAATCGTCGCCACATCGTTGATCGTGCCGCTGGCGTTGCTGGCATAACCAACCGCCACCAGCTTTGTGCGCGGCGTAATCAACGAGCGTAAATGTTCCATATCCAGCGTGCAACTCTCCACATCAATGTCGGCCCAGCGCACTTGCGCCCCGCGATCCTCGGCCATCATCAGCCACGGCGCAATGTTGGCATCATGATCCAAGCGCGTGAGGACGATTTCGTCCTCGGGACCGAATTCGGCGGCCAGGGCGTGGCTCAAGGCAAAATTCAGACTGGTCGTGTTGTTGCCAAAGACCACTTCATCCACGGCGGCGCCGAGCAGATCGGCGGCAGCCTGGCGCGCATGATCGATGACAACATCGGTGCGGCGGCTGGTTTCAAAAACGCCATGTGTGTTGGCATTGCGCCGAATCAAATAATCGCTGATCGCATCGATCACACGCTGCGGCACCTGTGTGCCACCAGGATTGTCGAAGAAAACCGCGGGTTTGCCGTTGTAAAGTTCTTGCAACGCTGGGAACTGCCGGCGAATGGTTTGAACGTCGAGCGTGGTCATATTTTCTCCCTTACTGGGGTGGGTGATTGATAATTATTCGCGCCCACGCGCTGCGTGGGTATGCTGTGTGGACACTCTGCGCCCTCTGGTCGAGTAGAATTTTATAAACAGATGTTACGCCGATCCAGCGTTACTTTAGCGTGGGCAAGTCATCAGCGATCAACCAGACGTGCTCGTTGCCCACCAAACTGGCCCATTCACCGGTGAGTGCCATTTCTGCCAGTTGACCAAAGTACTGGGACTTGTCCAGCCCGAGCAATGTTTGCAGCGCCTTCACCGGTTCGGCCAGCACTTTTCGTTTGGGCACCGTAACTTCGATCGTGGTCACGCTACCGTCACTTGGCAAATGGGCCACTTCGCAGGCTAGATCCAGGGCTACCTGAAAATCACCCAAGGCATCTACGAGTTTGTGTTCGAGTGCCTGCGCCCCGGTCCAGACGCGCCCATTGCAGATCTCGTCCAGGTTGGCATAGGCTAAAGCGCGCCCTTCGGCCACGCGCTGTTTGAAGGTGCCATAGACGTCGCGAATGCTCTCCTCAATTTTGTTGCGTTGGTCGGCATCCCAGGCGTGCGTATCTTGGTAAATATCAGCATGCTGGCCCCGTTGAATGGTCTGTCGATTGGCACTGAGCTTGGCGTAGGCCGCTTGGGTCACCGGTTTGGCAATGATTACACCAATGCTGCCGGTGAGCGTCGCCCGTTGCGCCACAATTTTTCGCCCTGGCGCCGCGATATAATAACCGCCACTGGCCGCAACATCACCCATATAAACAATCACCGGTTTCTCACGATCCAACAATTTTAATTCGTGCCAGATCAGATCACTCGCCAAGGCTGAACCACCGCGCGAATCTATATGTAAAATCACCGCGGCCAGGCGATCATCCGCGCGCGCCGCCCGAATTTGTTGCTCGGCGGTGCTGCTGCCAATCGTCTGTTCGCCGAGGAGGGGCAGGGGAACGGGGAAAGAACGGCTGTCGCCCATCACAATTGAACCCAATAAACTGATGACGCCGACGGCTTGGGCGTGCTGGCGCTGGGGATGCCGCCAGAGTAGTTTGTGAATGCGCGGATAGAATTGTAACGACGCCGGTTGATCGGGCGCGCCTAGCCACACGGGCAATTCGTCTTCATAGGCAATTTTGTCGATCAGACCTTTCGCCAGCGCTTGTTCGGCGCTCCAGGGCGCTTGGTCAATCAACGCCTGCACGGTTGCCACCGGCAAATTACGCCCGGTGTGGATGGCGTTGACAATATCGTTGTACAAACTGTCAAAGAGCCAGCGTATTTGTTCGGCAAATTCAGGACTCATCTCGGCGCAACTAAATTGGTCGGCGGCGGTTTTCCACGGCGCAATTTTCACCACATCGATCGCAATCCCCAAACGGGCCAACGTCGTTTTATAAAAAGTCGGCGCGCTGTGCAGGCCAAGCACCTCCCAAGTGGTCAGCGGCGTGACACTGATCTTGTCGGCGGCACAGGCCACTATATAACCCGCACTGCTGATCTGTTCCAGGTGGACAATTATTTGTTTGGGATTGGTCGTGGCTTTAGCTGCGTTGTATTGCCTGTCCCACTGGCGAAAACGGGCAAAGAGCGCCGTGATACTCTGGGCCTGGGCCAGGCTAAGCGCAGCCCCTTTGACTAAAAAGACTACACCCTTGACATCAGGATCACCAGCGATCCGTTGCAAATTTTGGCTGAGTTCCTCAATCGTCAACGGTGTTTTGCGCCCGGGCAGATATTCATACCACCAAGGCGCGCTGGGAGAACGTTCTGTCATTTCTCGGTCGAGGACAATCACAGGATAGTCGGGCAGGCGCTTGCGAAAAATACGGCGGCGCAAATTGGCGAGCGCACAGAGCAATTGTTGCCAGCCAGCGGCCAGTGTGGCGCCAATTTGCTGGAGTAAATTTACTAACCATTGTGGCATAGGTTGTTCCTAAAGTCGGACAAAGCGTGAGCATGCACATTACATAGCGGATTTGCGTTAGATTTCTGTCCAATTGCGTAATGTGAGTGCTTAGATAAAGATTGATAACAGCGAACGCCAATCGAAAAAGTAATAGAGATAGAGCGCGCCGCCCACCAAGGCAAGCAGCAAGAGCCAGCCAAACAGCGCGCGCAGGCGGCGCATCCAGAGCTCGCGGCGGACAATTTTGTTGACACTGCCCAGGGTGGCGGCGTGGGTGATTTGGGCCTGCTTGATGTCGCTGAACTCTTGTAAAAGCCGCGCCTCAAGTGCCTGGATCGCCGCTGTATTGGCTTGCAATTTCTGCTCAAGCTCATCGATCCGCAGCAGTAAATTTTTCTCGTAGATGCGCAGGGCCGGGGCCAGTTCGTTAAAGCGCGGTTCGCGGGTTTCGCCGATTTTGTCCGGCAGACTCAGCGGCTCACCCTTATTCATGTTGCGGTCAACATTCATTTTGCTTTCCTCAATCTGGTCCTCGTCCAGTGCTGTTCCCCATGACCACCCTGCGCGGTCTGATTATTCTCTCAGCAAACAAGAACTTTCGCAAACCACGGCGGGTGCTCAACTTCGTGAATCTAAAGTAAAATCAGTTTGAAAACGGGTGTTCGGAAGCTTCCAGGAAGCTGGCTCGACGAAAAGCTACTGGTTTCTAGCCGATTTTACTTTAGCCCCTGTTACGTGAAAAGGCGTAGACTAGCTTTTTTGCACTGTAAGTCTAAACTTGTTGACGCTACCTCAGCCTCTCATCTAAAATCATTGGCACTGTTCATGCCGACCTCGCTCCCTTCCCAGGGTAACCATCGGGCGCGCTCGGGGCAGGGTCGACTTTTGCCATAATTAGTTAGTACAAACGAGGGAACCAGCTTGTCCGGTCGAACGTTGGTTCAGCACTTCCACTTATCTAGATTGCCTTACTTAGCATCGAATGAGGTTTTATTATGTCATCTTTTTTGATTGAAGGTGGCCATCGACTCCAGGGTACCATCCAACCGATTGGTAACAAAAATGCAGCGATGCCACTGCTTGAAGCTTGTTTATTAACCGATGAACCGGTGACATTACATAATGTGCCGCAAATTGGTGATGTGAATACGGTCCTCCAACTTTTAGCTGGCCTGGGCGTGACGGTTGAGCGCAAGGGCGACAGCGTCACCCTGTGCGCGCGCAATGTGAACAGCACCACACCAGATGCCCATCTGTTTTCGCAAATTCGCGGCTCGTTGACCTTGATGGGACCGCTATTGGCGCGCCATCAACATTTTATGGTGAAGCGGGCGTCCGGCGGGGACGATATCGGCCGGCGGCGGATTGATACCCACTTGCAAGTCTTTGAAGCACTGGGCGCGCGTTTTAGCAGTAATGGTAAATTTGAGTTGCGCGCCGACCAGCGTTTGCAGGGCAAGGATATTTTGTTGGACGAAGCTTCGGTGACGGCGACCGAAAACGGGATTATGGCGGCGGCGCTGGCCAAAGGCACGACCATTCTGCGCAATGCGGCCAGCGAGCCCCATGTGCAGGATTTGTGTAAATTGTTGCTCAAAATGGGTTGTCCGATTGAGGGCATCGGTAGTAATACCCTCACCATTCATGGGCAAGACCGGCTGGGCGGCGGCGAGATGCGCATCAGTCCAGATTTTATTGAAGTGGGCAGTTTTATCGGCTTAGGGGCGATTACGGCCGGCGAACTGCGCATTGCTGGCGTGGCGCCCGAACATTTGCGCATGATGGAGATGATCTTTGTCGACCGTTTGGGGGTAAAGATGCATCTGGAATGTGCTAAGACGGCGGGCGTCGAACCAGCCTATACGCTGGTGGTGGAAGACCACCAAGAATTGCGCGTCAAGCCCGATTTTGGCGGCGCCGTGCCTAAAATTGACGATGCCCCCTGGCCCGCCTTCCCCCCCGACTTGATGAGTATTGCCTTGGTGACAGCGACGCAAGCCCAAGGCACCGTGATCATTCACGAAAAGATGTACGATGGGCGGCTCTTTTTTGTGGATAAATTGATCGCCATGGGCGCGCAGATTATCCTCTGTGATCCCCATCGCGTCGTCGTGATCGGGCCCAGCCGGCTGATCGGCCAGCCAGTCAGCAGCCCCGATATTCGCGCCGGGATGGCCTTGGTGTTGGCGGCGCTGGCGGCCAAAGGCACGACGACAATTGGCAACGTGCGCCAGATCGACCGCGGCTATGAAAAGATCGATGAGAAGTTGCGGCAACTGGGTGCGCAGATTGAACGGGTTGATAGTTAGCGATGGCTTAAAACGTAATTGGTAAATGGTAAGTTGTAGGTGATAATTCGTTTATCCTACGTACTGTTTATGCGGTTGACATTGCCTATTTGCGGGGATAAATCCCGCGGCTGACAATAACAAGTGCCCTCAGGCACTAGTTCCCAGTCGCTGAGGCGACTTTTTATTGTCAGTAGCCGAATTTATTCGTCGCGGATAATGGTCGATGTCAACCGCACCTATTTTCCACTTACTAACTTTCATCTTCCAGAGGAAAACCCGGCTATGCCTGAGCCTGCCAAAACTGCCGTGATTGCGATTGGCGGTAATTCGCTGATCAGAGACAATCGCCACCCTGATCTGATCCATCAGTGGGACGCCGTGCGCGAAACGGCCAGCCATATTGCCAATATGGTCGCGGCTGGCTGGACCACGGTGATCACGCATGGCAATGGTCCACAGGTTGGGTTTAACTTGCGGCGCAGCGAGCTGGCTGCGGGTGAATTACACACGATTCCGTTGGACATTATCGACGCCCACACTCAAGGTGGCATCGGTTATATGTTGCAGCAGACATTGGCGAATGAGTTTACACAGCGCCAGATCAATCGCCCCTGCGTCACCTTTGTCACTCAGGTCTGTGTGGACGCAGATGATCCAGCCTTTGCCAACCCCAGCAAACCAATCGGTGGCTTTATGGACGAAACTACGGCCCAGCGTTTTGCGCAAGAGGGCTGGCACGTGATCGAAGATGCCGGGCGTGGCTGGCGGCGCGTGGTGGCCTCGCCGCAACCGCTGGCGATTGTTGAAGAAGCCGTGATCACGCAGGCAATTGCGCTGGGCTGGATTGTAATTGCCGTGGGTGGTGGCGGCATTCCGGTGGTGCGCAATGCCAAGGGTGAATTGCGCGGTGTCTACGCCGTGATCGACAAAGATCGCGCCAGCAGTCTACTGGCCGCCAACCTCCAGGCTGATGCCTTTTTGGTCAGCACCGGGGTTGAGAAGGTCGCGATCAACTTTGGTAGACCAAACCAAGTTGATCTAGGTCAGATTACAGTAGCCGAGGCGCAGCAATATCTCGCCCAAGGCCATTTTGCCGCCGGTAGCATGCGCCCCAAGATCGAGGCTTGTATTCAATTCCTCGAACGCAGCCAAAAGCCGGGGGCCTATGCCTTGATCACGAATCCCGAGAACCTCCAGCGCGCCTTGAATGGCGAAACCGGCACGAAAATTGTGCGTGCATAATCCACGGTAAGCGCCTGTTTGGCAATTTCCTCGCTAAAAATGTTAACCTGTTTAAGATACTCTGTTAAACTTAACCGGCGAAAATAACGCCAGTCACAGCCATCGTTACGGCAAATTGTTGAAGGTTTGCTTTCTACGATTGGCAATGGTGACGATTGACGGGTGCCATTGGCTACGGTATACTTGGTGGGGTCAGATGGTATTGTCAGCCAATTCAGGAGTAGACTAGCGCCATGGACAGCACGCTATTAACAGGCAGAGCGCAAACAGCAAGCGGACAATCGAAGATGAGTACCAGATCGCGTTGGGTGGCCGGGTTACAGGGACGCCGTTTGCGCGAGGCGGTGTTGGCCTATGTTTTTTTGGCCCCAGCTTTGTTGATCATTGGCACCTTTGGCCTTTTCCCCTTGATCTTTGCCGCCTATGAAAGCACTTTGACCGGTCTGAATAAAATTGTCGGCACCTATGATGGCTTGAACAATTATGTCAAGGCCGTGGGCAACCTGGCCTATGTGCTCGGTTTTTGGATCGCCGCCGTTTGTCTCTTTTTAGCCATCCGCATCGTCACACAGGGGCGTAAAGACGCGCAAGAAAAAAAGCAGCATTTCTGGCCGTGGGTGCTGCCCGGCGTGTTGGTCGGTGTGAGCTTGGCGAGCCTGGTCGTCTTTGTCTTTCGTTTTGTCCCCGCGCTGCTCGTCATCCCCAACCAATTGCGCGGTAAGACCAATACATCGGCCATGTTCCGCCAATTGGTCGGCGAGGCATGGCGCAGTGGTCCGGTCCAGCAAGCCTTTTGGGCTTTTATTCTGTTATTAGTCGTAGGGGTTGCGCTGAACTATCTGGTCGAGCGTTTCCAGAAACGCACGGCGCAACAAGAGACATTTTTAGACGAATTTACCGCCGCCAGCTTTCTACTCGTATTTGCTGGTTCACTCGCCTGGCTGACCTGGACAGAAGTGAGTAAGGCCTATGCCGCGGCGCTGAAAGCGGGTGAAGGGTTGGACCTTTATTCCCAGATGATCCTGATCAGCGCGGGTTTTCTGCTCTTACTGCTCGCCTGGTGGGTGTGGGATAGCGCCAGCCATCGGCAATCGACAGCGAGTACGGTGTTGCGCTTGGTCGGAGCGGCCTTGCTGATGGTTGGTGGCTGGTTGTTGATCGGTGAGTTGCCGCGTGTGCTGGCGGCCGGTGATAAAACCTGGTGGCAGGGCTTGGCGAATACCGTCTGGTATTCGTTGGGCACGATTCCGACCCAGTTGATCATCTCGTTGTTGCTGGCGACGTTGCTCTTTCAGGATATTTGGGGTAAATCGCTTTTCCGCGTGCTCTATTTTATTCCCTACATTGCACCCTTTGTGGGGACAGCTGCGATTTTTCGCCTGCTCTTTTCCAGCCGAGCGAGCGCCCCGATCAACATTTTTCTTGGTGAATTTGGCCTTAAACCGTTGCAATGGCTCAATGAACCAGCCGGGATCTTTCAACTGTTGATTGGCAAAACTCCGCACTTGCCGGTGTGGGCCGCGGGACCTAGCCTGGCGTTGATCGTGATCATGATCTATGGCGTCTGGACCTTCGTTGGTTTTAACACGGTGGTCTTTCTCGCTGGCCTGGGCAATATTCCGCGCGAGGTCTATGAAGCCGCTTCGATGGATGGGGCCGGGCGCTGGGCGCAATTTCGTCATATTACCTTGCCGATGCTCTCACCCACCATCTATTTCCTAACGCTTTATTCTGTGATCGGCACCTTTAAAGCCTTTAACCATATCTATGTATTGCGTAGCGCCGCGGCCTTGGGTTCGACAGACACGGCTAGCGTGATCATCTTTCAGGCCTTTAAACGCGATACGCGTTATGGTTACGCGTCGGCTTTGGCGATTTTATTGTTGATCATTATTCTGGCGTTGACCTATATCAACAATCGTGTGGCGAGCAAGAGGGTTTTCTATGGCTAGTCAACTTGCGGTTCAACCGACCATCCGTGTGCAACCGACCCAACAACGGGCGCCCATGCGGCTGACCCCTGGCCTGATCCTGGTCTATGTCGTGTTGGTGGTGGGCGCGCTGGCCGCGGTCATGCCTTTTTTCTATACAATTAGCGTTTCGCTGATGAATCAGACGGAAGCGTTGGGTGGGGCCTTTGTGCCCAAAACTGTCCATTGGGGTAATTATCTGACGGCCTGGCGCGAGGCGCAGTTTTCACGCTATTTTGTCAACAGTGTCATCATTACTTTGCTCAGCGTATCGGGTGAGCTTGTTTTTAGCACGCTGGCTGCGTATGCCTTTGCCCGCATGGAATTCCCTGGCAAGGGTTTCTTATTTACACTGATCATTTCGACGCTGATGCTGCCCGAAGCGGTCACCTGGGTGCCCAATTTTATTACGGTCTCTTGGCTAGGGCGAGTCGGACCAATTCCCTGGATCAATAACTGGCCGGCTTTGACCATCCCCTTTATGGCGAGCGCCTTTGGCATTTTCTTATTGCGCCAGTTTTTTCAACAAATCCCCAACGAGTTATGGGATTCTGCGCAATTGGACGGCGCCGGGCATTTGCGCTATTTGTTGCAAATCATCGTTCCGCTGTCAAAAGCCTCTATGATGACACTTTTATTGTTTGGTTTTATTGGCGCCTGGAACGCCTTGGCCTGGCCAATTCTGGTCACCACCACCCCCGCTTGGCGACCGATTTCCTATGGCCTGCTTGCTTTCCTAGATGATGCTGGTTCGCAGTTTCACTTGCAAATGGCCGGTTCTATGATTACAATGGCCCCGATCCTCATCATCTACTTTTTTACGCAAAAACAGTTTATTGAAGGGATCGCTACATCTGGTTTGAAAGGTTGAGTTTAAGGTGGCGTAGGATGGGTCAGCCGCAGAAAGATCATTCGTTATATGTACAGATGGAGCGGCTGCCCCATCCTACACTACTGGGCGGCCCGAAAATTAAGTTTTATAAACTCAAATTTGCTGATTATCATCTATAATCGTGACAAGGAACCCCACCCTAACCCTCCCCTAGGAAGGGAGGGGATTGATCAGGGACAGATGAAGTTGCTGGTTCTACCCGACCAACAACTCTCTCCCTTATCAGGGGAGGGCTGGGGTGGGGTTCCTCGTTACCTATAATCTTATAGTACAAAAATTTCAGTATTACAAAACGCACAAGGAGAAAAACACATGCAAAGGAAGCAATTCTGGTTCGTCACACTGCTGGTCATCGCAGCGCTGATGCTGGCTGCCTGCGGTGGCGCCGCAACCGCCGAACCAGCAGCGGCGCCAACCACCGCGCCAGAGGCAACGGTAGCGCCGACCGAGGCGTCTACAACCGTGACGGACACGACTACCACCACGAGCACGACTACAGTGAGCGAAACGGCGCCAGTGAGCGAAACCGCTCCGGTCAGTGCCACCGCACCAGTTAGTGCCACGGCGCCGGTTAGCGGCACCACGAGTGCGGCCACTGGTAACTGTGATGTGGCGAAAGATGGTGCATTCGCAGGCGTCGATCCACATAGCCAAAAGATTACCTGGTGGCACAACCACTCTGGTGCGCGTGAAGAAAAGCTAAAGGTGCTTGTGGATGAATTCAACAAGAGCAATCCTTGCGGCATCACCGTTGATGCGCAAAGCCAGGGTAATTACGATGCGATTCGCGACAAAGTCAATGCCAGCATTAGCGCGGGTGAACAACCGGCTGCTTTGATCGTCGGTTATCAGAACGACCAGGAATTCTATCAGCTCAACAAAGCATTGGCCGATCTGAATCCCTATGTCGATGACCCAACCTGGGGCCTGAGCGCCGCTGACAAGAGCGACTTTTATGCCAGCTTCTTCAACCAAAGCGTCCACCCGATCTTTGACAACCAACGCCTGGGTTTCCCACCCAATCGCTCGATGGAAGTGCTCTATTACAACGCAACCTGGTTGAAAGAACTGGGCTATGATGCACCGCCCACGACCCCCGCTCAATTCAAGGAAATGGCCTGTAAAGCCGCCGCCGCCAATGGCGATGGCACGGGTGGTTACATTTTGCGCGATGACGCTTCGGCGCTTGCTTCGTGGACCTATGCCTTCGGTGGCGACATTCTTACCGCAGATGGCAAAGATTACGCGTTGAACACGCAGGCCACGATCGACGCGATGACGCTGCTCAAGGATATGGCCGATCAGAAGTGCGCGTTCTTCCTCGGCGATCCAGCGGCCAACGCCAATCCAGATTTTGCGGCGCGCCATGCGATCTTCGCCCAAGGCTCTAGCTCAGGTCTGCCCTTCTATGCAACCGACATCGCCAATGCGGCCAAAGAGAGTGGCAAGCCAGCCGATGAGTGGGGCGTGACGGCAATTCCGCACACGACCGCCGATCCCAAGCAGAATGTCTACGGTGGCGACGTGATGTTGACCGTGACCAATCCAGAACAGCAACTGGCGGCTTGGCTCTTCGTCAAGTGGTTTACCACGCCGGAAACGCAGGCGAAATGGGACGTGATCAGTGGTTACTTCCCAACTCGCGCCAGCACACTTAGCTTGCTGGGCGATTATGTCAAACAGAACAAGCAATGGGGCCAAGCTGTGGAACTGTTGCCCTATGCTTACTACGAACCTCAACTGATCTCTTACACCGCCGTGCGGGATGAGATGAAGAAATCCTTCCATGAGATTATTCAAGGCGCCGATATCAAAGCAACGCTGGATGCCCTGACTAAATCTGCCAGCGAGAAACAAGTTGAATTGATGAAAGAAGTGAAGTAATTGTGTATGGCGCATGGGAAGCCTATGACGCTAAGTCATAGGCTTCCCATGCTGATTGCGTGTAAGCAATAAAATGGGCCGTGGCATTTCGCTACGGCCCATTTTTATTGCTTTGCTGCTTTACATGAAGTTTTATTGATATTTCCAGATCAGCCGAGGTAACTGTAGGGGCGAGGCATGGCCAGTGGATCAAGGGGCTTCCCAAGTGAAAGTGGCCATGCCTCGCCCCTACTAATCTGGTTCTGGTTCGCACTTTTATCCAAATTTCATGCCTTTGAATTGTTCGAAATATCGAACCGAGCCATCTTCCTGCTTTTCGCCCCACCGCTCTAACCACTGTTTGGGCGCCTCTTCGGGGTTGGAAATTTGTGTCTTATGGCAGAGGATCGCCTCGATCTTGGTCTCAATGTCGGCTGTAATATCAATTTTAACGGTGACATCCCGATGCCCAAAGACATACATCTGACTGATCTTGTGCGGCAAATAACCCTCTTCCGCCATGTCTGGGTAAAACATCATATTGTCTGCCGCGGGGAAAATTGCTTCTAGTGCCACCAAGCCCGCGTTGCGATGATCCGGGTGGTTGATGTAGCTCTCGCCGACTAAATAGCGTTCTGGTTCGGTAATGATCACCAACTCGGGACGAATGCGCCGAATTTCTCGTGTCACGCGCTTGCGAATCTCGGGCGTTGGGCGCAAAAAGCCATCTTCTTCGCCCATAAAGAGCACCTGGTGCACACCACAAACGGCGGCGGCGTTACGTTGCTCAATTTTGCGCATGGCGATCAACTGGTTACGCGTAATTTCGGGGTTATGGTTGCCTTTGTCGCCGTTGGTCAAGATCATATACGTCACTTCGATGCCCTGGCGTGCCATCTGGATGACGGTGCCAGAACACGTAAAATCAGGGTCATCGGGGTGGGCCATGATGATCAGCACCCGCTTAACATTCGTCCAATCTGGTTGCAGGGATCTTGTTTCTTGGGTCATAGGATGATTCCTTCGCTGATAGATACCATCGTGCGCCTATCGGCCAATGGTCACGGCATTGATCGCCAATAAAAAAACCTCCGCCAATAGCAGAGGTTTTTTTGCTTACCGCCCTAATTTACTTCTTGAGAGCCGCGTAGCCAGGGCCATCGGTAAAGTAAAGCGCGTTTAGTTCAGTTGTATATTGTTGGTCTTCGGGCAGATCTTCTTCGGGCAGGATCGCCTCGACTGGGCATTCTGGCACGCAAGCACCACAATCAATGCAGGTGTCGGGGTCAATGTAATACCAGGGCCATTCGTCCTCGGGGATACCTGGCACAATGCATTCGACTGGACAAACTTCCACGCAAGCGCCATCGCGAATGCAGAGATCAAAAATTACGTGTGTCATATCGATCAAACCTCCTAAAGCGAATGATCTGTAAAGTTTTCTAAAAGGTTATATTGATCATTGTGACGCCAGGCAACTGAGAGATAAACTGTCAATTGACTGCTTGTTCCAAAGCGCACAAAGTTGGATTTGCAAGAGATTGTACTTGGCTTTTCTGTAAATGTCAACTGGTAAGCGTAAAAAAAATTGTGATGTTGTTTGCTCTACCCGATTCGTGCTTGCTGATTAATCACAAACCTGATGCATCATCAGCCTTCAATCGGGGAATCATCGTTTTGTCGACGATCTAACGCCAGGTGGGTTTCTGTGTTCGCCTTTCTTGAGAAAACCCCTGCTTTATGGCAAAATGCGTTGCTAACTTATAAACCGGAAACAGGTGAACTTATGTTACTAAAAATACTCTTGATCTTTGTGCCCGTTGTATTCGTGTTAGATTACATGAATGCCTCCCCCACCCTAATCTTCCTGGCCGCCGCGCTGGCGATTGTCCCGCTGGCGGGTTGGCTGGGGCGCGCCACCGAGGAACTGGCCATGCATGTGGGTGCCACCCTCGGGGGCTTGTTGAACGCTACGTTTGGCAACGCGACCGAACTGATCATTGCTTTCTTTGCGCTCTCCGCTGGGCAAGCTGATGTCGTGAAAGCCAGCATCATCGGCTCGATTATCGGCAATATTCTGCTCGTGCTCGGTTTTGCGGCCTTCTTGGGCGGGCGGCGTCATCTGCGCTTGAAGTACAATGAAGAAAATATCAAAGTGCTCTCCAGCATGTTGGTGATTGCGATCATCGGTTTTATGATCCCAGCGATCTTTGATTTCAGCGAGCGTGTGCATTTTGCGCTACCGGCGAACCAGTCGCTGGCGATGGATAACCGGTTATCCATCGGCGTGGCAATTGTCCTGATTGCGCTCTATGTGGGCAATCTGTTCTTCTCTTTTGGATCGCACAAAGATCTGCTTTCCAGCGGTGATGTCGATGAGCCTCCCGCCGAAATCTGGAGTATTCAGCGCTCGATCACCGTTTTGCTCGTTGCTACGATATTGGTCGCCTTTATGTCAGAGGCTTTAGTGGCCGCTTTGGAAGGCTTCACCGCCTCGTTCGGCCTTTCGGAGAGCTTTGTGGGGCTTGTGATCATTCCGGTGGTGGGCAATGCCGCCGAACATGCCTCGGCTGTGACCTTTGCGCTCAAGAACAAGATGGATCTGGCCGTGACCATTGCGCTCGGCTCGGCGTTGCAGATCGCACTGTTGGTCGCGCCGATCTTGGTGTTGCTCTCGTGGGTGATTGGCCGCCCCATGGATCTTGTACTACGTAGCCCGCTGGAACTGGCTGCGCTGATCGGCTCCGTCTTAATTGGCAATTCTGTGGCGCGCGACGGTGAGACGAACTGGTACGAAGGGTTGATGCTACTTGGCGTCTATGTGATCCTCGCCCTGGCCTTTTTCTTTACACCCGCCAACGGCGTATAAGCGCACGCCAAGCAAAGGCTGAAAGTTTATAGAGCCTTTGCGCGCGTTTTCCTCGGTGTTGTGTAAGCAGTGTACTTGTTCAAACGGAAGATGACATGACCAGCACACGCCGTTCAGCGGTTATAGGGGGAGCGATCATCTGGATCATCGGTTCAGTCCAATTTTTTATCGCCCAACTAATTGCTCAGCTAGCCTGGACAACCCCGTATAGTTTGTTGCATAACTATATCAGCGATCTGGGAAATACGGCCTGTCGTGCTGTTTCAATCACTTCACCCTTGTACATCTGTTCACCACTATATAAACTGATGAATGTTGCCTTTATCCTGCTGGGCGTCACCCTGATCGTGGGGACCGTTCTCACGCGCAATGTTTTTTCGCCCACGCGTTTGCGCGCCGTTGGTTTGATCCTGATCGGCATTGCGGGCATTGGGCCTATTCTGGTTGGGCTTGCGCCAGAAAACGTGAATACCAATGTTCACGTCACCGGCGCCGCCATCCAGTTTATTGGCGGCAACATTGGCTTGATCATGATCGGGGCACTGCTCTACCAACATTACCAGGCGCCCTGGGGTCTCTGTTCTATGATCTGGGGAATGATTGGCCTGATCGCGCTCGTGCTGTTTATGCTGTGCCGCCTAACCAATCATAGCTTGGGCTTAGGGGTGGGTGGCTGGGAACGCGTTGTCGTCTACCCACTGCCGCTATGGACCATCGTTATGGGGTTCATGCTCCTTGCCAAGCGGCGTCAAACAGGCTCCATTGCCCAATTTGCGCTGTAGGACCACGCCCCATCGCCTGCTTAACTCTCGGCCACCAATTCAAGCCCCTCACGGTTCAAGATCGTAATCCGCTTGCGGCCAATATCAATATAACCATCTGCTTTCAGATCGTTGAGCACCTGCGTGGCGGTTTCGCGATAAGTGCCGACACTTTCGGCCAAATCTTGGTGCGTCAAGCCATTAATATCGGTGCTGGCCTGTTCTTCGGCCAAGCGGAGCAACAGGCTGGCCAGGCGCGCCGGAATGCCTTTGAAGGCCATGTTCTCCAGGCGTTCCTCCGCTTCGCGTAGCCGTTTGCCAGTAATTTCCAACAGGCGCAATGCCACCTGCGGTTTATTCAGAATTAACCGCTCCAAGTCGGTTCGACTCATCACACAGATCAGGCAGTCTTCGACGGCTTCGGCAAACGTATTATGCATCTTGGTGCCCAGCAGCGCCATTTCACCAAATAGGGTATGGGGTCCCAGGGTGGTAATCACAAGTTTTTTGCCTTCTGGGCTGATCCGATACAGTTGGACGCGCCCTTCTTTTAGAATAAACAAGACTTCGCCCGGTTCTTCTGGCCGATAAAAGACGCGCCCTTTAGAGACCGTACTCATCGTCGTGATCCGGTTTAATTCTTCCATCTCGCGCGGGGTTAAGTCTTGAAAGACGGCTAACTCGGACAGGTAACGCAGCTTTTCCGCTGGTTGCGGGGTTGAGTTTTTTTCCTCAGTTTTCACGTTAGGCTCCAAGTTTTTTCTAAGCATGCAAAAGTTGATATAGTGCAGCTGTCTCGCCCTGGGCGACGGATCGCCGAGTGACCAGCCTTACACATTTACGAATACTGCCAAAATTATAATCTTTCTTGGTTTATTGTTACAATAAACCTTATGCCCGTTTATCCAGATTTTCCGCCGCCACGGCGCCGTAATCGTTTTGCCTGGACGCTCGCCATTACTATTTTGGCCGGAGCCGGATTATTATTGAGTGTTGTTGGCCTATTGCGATTGGGACCAGCTCGATTTTTCTTGGCGCCAACCGCGACCCCAACGGCTACCTATGCACCTCCATTGACGGCCACGCCGGATTTTCGCGCCACCCGTGTGATGGAGGATCGGTTGGCGCAAGCAACCTACGGCGCCGAGATGATCGCGCGGGGTACGCCACCGACGCCCGGCCCTGCTGATGTCATCTCGATCACGAAACCTGGGGGGCAGATCTTTTTGCCGCAAGCATCCACCGGCGCGTCGCCAACGCCACTGACGGTTGCACAGGCCACTACGCCAGCCGTTCCCGTGCAGACGGTGACTAGTACAACGAATCTGCCCTTTATCTCTAATTCGCCCTTGCCAATCCCTGTCGTCACGCCAATCGTGGACTCTGTATTACCTTTGCCCACACCGACACCAGTGATTGTGATCCCCGATACAGCGACGCCAACCGCTACAATATTGCCTTCTTCTACACCTACCCCCATTCCAACGCCTACACCAACCAGTTATTCGGTTAGTTTTCTAAATGGCGTGATCCGCGAGACGGAGACTGTCTTGCGTGCCGGCCCCAGCAATATTTATAGCGAAGCGGGACGCTTAGCCGCTCGCACTGGGGTTAAACTTTTGGGGCGTGATGCAACCGGCGAATGGGTCTACATCTGTTGCTACAATAACGAGCCACGCTGGGTGCGCCAAGCCTATGCCCAGCCCAAAGATAACCCAACGCTGGCCCCGACGGCGACACCGATCAATCCCGTGGCGACGACGACACCAACCAACATGAACCCAAACGATGTACGTTGGTTGCCGGTGCAGTCGCTGGCTTCGGCGCTTGAGCCGTTACCCCCGCCGACAACCGTGCCGGCCGACGATTATCCACTCTACCGCCATGACGCTGGCCATCGCGCCCGCGTGCCCCATTTGCCGCGCTCACCTTTGAATTCGGCCTGGCCTTCCCCTGGTTTGGCCGGTGGTGGCTTTACTTCGCCGGTCGTGGTGGGCGGGCAGAGTGTGTTGGTCGCCAGCGCCGACAATCAATTATATTGCTTCGACCGCGTGGACGGTCATCAGCGCTGGCGTTTTAATATCGGCCAACCGATACACTTGGCGCCGACGGTTCAAGATAGCACGATTTTTGTGGTGGATGACAGTGGCCGCATGTTTGCGCTGCAAGATAATGGCAATAATGCTGGGTTGCTTTGGCAGAGAACCCTACCCAAACTGCCATCGAGTGGTTTTATTGTTGCGGGCAACAATGCCAGTAAGTTATATATTAGTACAACGGATGGCACACAAAATCAACTTTTTGCTGTCAATCGCAGTACGGGCGATCTCTTAGGGCTTGACTTTAAACAAACGGGCACGTCTTTCCAGTCACCAACGGTGGGTAATCAGTTGCTCTATGTTGGCGGCAATTCTGTCTGGGCGCTGGACGTGGAAAACTTTGAACTCGTTTGGGCGAATGCAGAAATTCAAAATGTGATTTTGCCGCCGGTTTATACGGCTAATGGGGTGGTTGCGCTGGCCGAATTATATGTGGCGGATGCGACGAACCACATCTACAGCGTCGATGCCAATACGGGGATCAAACTCTGGCGCTATGATGGCAATGAACCGATAACCGGGCTGGCAATCAACGATACCACCATTTTTGTCGCGGGCAACGGTTATCTGAAAGCAGTGACGCGCAACAGTGAACACAAAGAACTCTGGCGCACCGCTGTGAATGGCCAGACGCCCGGCGGGCCCATTGTGGATGGAGACCAAGTCTTAATGATCAGCGAACATGGCGATATCCAATATGTGAATCCAACCGATGGGTCTATCCGTACAGACTCACCCTTGATCCAATCCCCGTTAAGTGGTGCACCGGCCATTAGCGGCCTCTATATTTTTGCACCGGGCACGAACGGCAGCTTGTATGGCGTGTTAGGGAGCCAATAATCATGGCTGATGTTGCCGCCAACCCTGTTGCACCTAAGGCCCCACTACCTGGTTGGGATGCCTTGTTATTAACGGTTCTTGTTTTTGCTCTGCTGGAAATCACTGGTTTTGCGGAGGCGGCGGCATTGCCCAACCGCGTACAAGATGTGCTGCGCCATCCATTCTTGGGCCATTTGTTACCGGCAAGCGGCATGGCCGCGTTGGGTGTAGAAGGTCCACCGCCGACTGACCCGGTTGGTCTGGTTTTGTTTGCCAGCACGCTGGGTTTTCTCGTCGCCTATTTGATTGTAGATTTGGCAATCGCGGGCGCTTGGCGAAGACGTGCTAAATGGCTATTGCTCACCGGCATTTTAGCCACAGCCTTATTCTTGCCGACCATTAGTTTGATCCTCCTACGCCAGGGCAGCGGACCCGCCAGTTACACGCATGACGGCGGTGTCATCCAGACCGAAGCGGCGATCCAGTTTTTGCTCCAAGGCAAAAACCCATACGTCGAAGATTATACAAAAACGCCCATGGCCGAGTGGGGGTTTAATAAGTTTCGCACGGCGCTTTATCATTTCCCCTACCTACCCTGGACGTTTGTCTTTAGCGCGCCTTTCTATCTGCTCGGTCAAGCACTTGGCCTGTATGATCAGCGGATGGTCTATCTCCTGTTACTTATCGTCGCATTGGCATTGGCGCCACGCTTAGTTCAGGGCGAACGCAATCAACTGGCATTGGTCGCCACTTTGGGCTTAAATCCAGCAATGGCGCTCAATCTAATTTTCGGACAAAATGATGCTTTCGTGCTCTGTTGGATCATCTTTAGCCTGGTCAGTTGGCACCACTGGCAAAAGCAAGGCAAACCAACGGCGATCCCGTGGCTGTCGGCCCTGTTTTTTGGCCTCGCCTGCGCCAGCAAACCAACGGCATGGTTTTTTGCCCCCTTTTATGCCTACCTTTTGCTGGCGAGGGAAAGCGCAGAACTCCAGAACGGTTGGCGCGCTTGGCTACGCATGATCCCACTGCTCTGGCAACGGGTATGGCCTACCTTGGCTAGCTTTGGTGTTTTGCTCTTGCCCTATCTGTTCTGGAATGCTTTTGCCCTATACGACGATGTCTGGCGTTGGAGCAACGGCCAAGGGGCGACTGGTTATCAGATCTGGGGATGGGGCGCCAGTAATTTTGTGCTAGCGTTGGGGTTGGTGACGGACCGCTTTGCGCAGTGGCCTTTTGGCGTATTGGAAATGCTCTTGGGGTTGCCGCTTTTGCTCTGGTTTCTCTACCGCCAACAAAAGGTAAACACGTTGGCCAATGCCTGCTGGCATTATGGGATCTTTCTATTGGCCTTTTTCTATGGCAGCCGTTTTCTCAACGACAATTATCTGGGCTATATTCTAGCCTTTTTAGCCTTGGGGATCTTCACACAAAGCGAGGAAGCTGAGCGATTAGCGATTACTAATCGCTAATCGCTCAATCGCTTCGTTTTAGTTGCGGATTTCTTCGTCGATAATGTCGGCTGGCGTCGAACTTTCGGGCTGGGTCAAGAATTGATACGCTCGCTTGAACGAATCCAGATGGCGATCAACCGAAGCGGGGTTGTCCTTGCTGGCAATTTGCACCAGGGCCGCCAAAGCCGCGACTAAGGCAATCGTGCTCGGCAACGGACCCGAGACATCTGTGGGGGCGTAGACAACCTTATCCGACATGCGATTGACTGGGCTGGCCAGCGAACCAACCACGCCCAACGTTGCGCAATTCTTGGCGCGAGCAAATTCTAGCGCACGCGCCACACTGCCACCATACTCGGTCGCACTGACCCCGATCACCAGGGTGTCGGCGTTCAGGTTCATCAAGGTCGCCGCTTTCTTCACCGGATCGTCACTGACGGCTTCTGCCGAGATGCCGCGGTGGCGTAACTGCTGCGCGGTTAACTCGGCAATCGCTTCGGCGTAGCCTTCGGCGATTAATAGCACATGTTTGGCCTTGTCAAACATCGCGGCAATACTTTCAATATGCTCTGGGGGGTTATGCGTCAGCATCTGTTTCAGGTTGTGCTGTTCTTGCTTTACCCGGTCAATAAAGGCGCCAGCGGGGTCAGTTGGGGATAGGTCCTTTGGCTCATAGGCAGCATAAATCTCAGATTTAACCTGCTCACGAATATCATGCAACAAATCGGGGTAACCATTGTAACCCAACCGTTGCGAAAAACGCACGACCGTGGTCGTATCTACACCTACCGCATAGGCAAGTTGTGCCGCGGTCATGAACGAAACTTCATAATAGTTACTCATGATGTAGTCAGCCACTTTGCGATAACTGCGGCTGAGGTGGTCATAATATTCGCGTATCTTCTCTCTGTACATGGAGTCCCCTGTATCTATGGTATAGAAACAAAATGTTCGTTATGCGATCCTTACCAACTGAATTTACTAATTTAGGCAAAAATATTAATCAATACCCTTGCTCAACACGCAGTTTTGTTCAGCATTTAGTTTCTTCAGGATCTAGATTTCTTTATATCGAAATTCACTGATCACCTAGCTAGGCTGATTACTCAATTCGATGCAAGGAAAACTAGGGTCGGGGTCCTTTTGTTCTCGAAGTAGTCGGCTACCATGAATATTGGACATTGCACGAACTTGGCATTGCACGAACGGTGTAATCAGGTTAATCAATCTAGACTTCTATAAAGATGTCAGATGATTTTGCTAGTTGCAAAAAACTATCTAGACTTCTATATAATATGTTATAATACGTTGTATTCAAACAAAGCACAGTAATGATTCATAGAATATCTGGCTTCATTATTTGTAAAGTATAAGTCGTTCAATCTGTTTTGTCAACTGATCCAGATAGAAATGCAATAGAATAACAAAAGCATGATGTAATTCGCAATTTATCTAAATTGAAATATCGGCGTAGTTTTGTTGCGAATATTTTGCAGAATTTCGATCAATCCTAAATATTGGGTTTTCTTGACTAAATTCTCTGGTAGATTTTAAAAAGCACGAGGAAAGTTGTTTTTACTGCGGTTGAGTTGGATTGGTTAAATTTCCGCGCGTCAACATTTCAACCGTAAAAGTAAGGTTCATGGCCTGCTTAGGTTGGATCATTTCTAAACTTAGTAAAAGACTAGCAAAAATTTATGCGTAAAAGATTAGACAAGGATTTTGCTTACAGAATTTTCGGTTTGGTTTTAGCCCTATGGCTGTGTACAAATTGTGGTTCGGACGCACATGCCAATCAAATGAAGTGGCAAATTTATTTGCCACAGTTTGCATCAATACTGAGCGATAAGTCAAAGATTGATGCGCGTGTTTCTGGATTGCCGACTGAAATTTCTATCCCGTCGACACCTGCGGTGTCACTGAATAACCAACTTGTTTCCTTCTCCGTTACCCCAGTGGCGACGGTGACACCTTTGCCAACCAAGACTCTTTCACCAACCAAGACTCCATTCCCCACGGTGACAAGATCATCAACGCCGCTACCTTCGCCAACAGCCGTGCTGTCGGCAACCATCAATATTTCTTCGTCGGTTTGGTTGACTGGTTGGACGACAGCCCCTGCGCTAGTGATCGTCATGCAACCCGCGCCGACCTCGCCGCTCGCGCCAGACGCAAGCGCGCCAACAACGGATACGGAAGCGACGGCCCTTACCAACCCATTGACCATTACGCCACCGCCACCAACATCTACCCCGCCACCACCCCCTAACCCGCCACCAATGCGCCAACCCACGCCCGATGCGGTTGCGCGCACGGCGAAGGTACCAATCTTAATGTATCATTATCTCAGCGATCCGCCAGCGCAGGCTGATCGCATCCGCAAGGATCTTTCGGTGGATCCGATCCTCTTTGCGGCGCAACTGGATCGGATGCAGGCTGAGGGTTACACGACGATCAGCTTGTACGATTTGGTGGCCAGCTTAACGCAAGGCATACCATTGCCACCAAAGCCGGTGATCCTGACCTTTGACGATGGTTATCGCGATAGTTACGAAAACGCTTTTCCACTGTTGCGCGCCCACGGCATGCAGGCGACTTTTTTCATTATCACTGACTTTATTGACGCAAACCAGCCCGAATATCTCTCGTGGGATATGGTGCGCGCGATGTATGCTGGGGGCATGTCAATTGAATCGCACAGCCGCAACCATGTTAACCTGCGTGGCCGTGATAAAGATTATTTGATCTGGCAGGCATTGGGCAGCGCCGAGACGATCAAGGCCGAAGTGGGTGTGGCCCCGCGTTTTATCTGTTATCCCGCGGGCCAGTATGATCAGAACGTAATCGATATCTTCAAAAGCGCCAATTATTGGGCTGGGATTACGACTACGCAAGGCGCCACGCAAGCGAGTAACGATCTGTTTGAATTAGACCGGATTCGGATCCGCGGCACAACCACCCCCGATCAACTGTCCCGCTTGTTGGCGCTGGATTGGTAAGAACATGGCTGAGCAGAGCAACGGTCAGGCCGAGTCCCCTGTGGCGTCGTTATCTAGCGCGAGTTGAGATCTGCTATTGCAGCAGAGATTATTTGGAGTAAGCGCGCAGGCTTGATAGGATGATAAGTGGATAAGATGAGTTTTGCCTTATCCACTTATCATCCCGGCACACAAAGGAAAATGTATGCAATTATTGGACGGCCAACCGTTGGTTGGTGTGGTCATGGGGTCACGGTCAGATTGGGAGACGATGCAAAACGCCGTGCTCACCTTGGATAAGCTCCAAGTGGCGTATGAAGTGCGCGTGGTATCGGCGCATCGCACCACAGATTTGATGTTCGAGTACGCGGATCATGCCGATCAACGCGGTCTGGAAGTGATCATTGCCGGCGCGGGCGGCGCCGCCCATCTACCGGGCATGCTGGCTGCGCGTACACATTTACCCGTGCTCGGTGTGCCCATCCAATCGCATGCGCTGAACGGGATGGATTCGTTGCTTTCGATTGTGCAGATGCCAGCGGGCATTCCGGTTGGTACATTGGCGATTGGCCGCGCCGGAGCCATCAACGCGGCCCTGCTGGCTGGTTCGATTTTGGCCAATAAGTATCCCGCTGTGCGCGCCGCCTTGATCCGCTATCGAGCAGAACAGACCCAGGCTGTGCTCGAACACCCCGACCCGCGCGAGGTTCTTTCATGATTGTCGGTGTATTGGGTGGTGGACAGTTGGGGCGTATGCTGGCGTTGGCCGGTTATCCGCTGGGGATTCATGTGCGCGCGCTGGATCCCTTGCGGGATGCGCCGGCTGGAGCCCTGTGTGAGTTGATCACCGGCGATTATGCAGAACCAACGACCCTCGCCCGGCTGGCAGACGGCGCCGCGGTCGTTACCTATGAATTTGAAAATGTCCCGCTGGCGACGGCGCATTTTTTAGCCCAAAACGTGCCGGTCTATCCGCCACCGCAAGCGTTAGAGACGGCCCAGGATCGCTTGGTGGAAAAAAGTTTTTTGCGGCAACTGGGCATTCCCACACCACCTTTTCTGCCTGTCGATAGCCGAGCAGATTTCGACGCCGCGCTAGCACAATTGGGGCTGCCTGCCGTGCTCAAAACCCGGCGCATGGGCTATGATGGCAAGGGCCAAGCGGTGATCCGGCAGG
>JBBQBY010000028.1:0-24824 GCA_038318235.1 Caldilineales bacterium | reverse complement strand
TTTTACCTGTATCATTCGAGGAGGTGATGCGATGTTTGTAACTGAGGCTTAGGTAATGGCGTTCCTGCCCACTAGTTCACTAATGGGCATTGAGCCGTTTTACGATGGCACCAAAAGCAGAATTATTCTCCTTCTCAACTCCCCCTGCTTTTCTTCTTACCATTTATTTCAACCCAAATTAAATAAGAGGTCCCCGTCATGTTTTATCAACGTAAACGTATGTCGGTTTTTTCATTGCTTACTGTTCTTTTGAGCACACTTTTGATCGTCAGCCCTGCCTTGGCCGCGGCAAATATGGTGGTCACACCTGCGCATCCAGATGATTGGCAACCGCTCAATGTACGCACCGACGCCACGGTCGGCATTACCATGGCCCAGCCACGCGGCGATGCGCCGAACAATCTCGGTTCACTGGCGTTCACCACGAATACGATCACAAACGGCCAAGATAAAGCCGATTATGGGAAGTATTGGGGGGTGATCTCAGGTCGCACGCTGGGCAACTTGAGCGCGCTCAGCTATGAGTTTTATCGCGCCAGCAGCAGTACAACCGCACAACACTTTGTGCCGGCCTTCCGGCTGGCCTACGCCACGATTGATGTACCGCCGAAGACCGGCTATCTGATCTGGGAAAATGTGTACAACGGCGGCAGCACCAGCACCCCGGTGCCGACTGACCAATGGCTCTCGAAAGACATACTCGCTGGCAACTTTTGGATGCGTGCTTTTGGCTCCCCTAGTGTGACGATTGATGACTACAATGTCAATCTATCTGAATGGCAGAGCAATACTGACGAAGAAGGCTCACCGATTGACGACGACAGTGATTCTGATGTACCACATGTACTTGATGCCAACACCAACATCATTGGCATCGAGATTGGTGTTGGTTCAGGTTGGGGCGGCACGTTTACTGGCTTCGTTGATAACGTCGTGATCGGTTTTGGCAGCGATAGCATGTCGGCCAACTTCGAGCCGAACGTCTGCAACATCTGCTATGCTGATGCTGTGAATGGTCTAGACACCAACGATGGATCGAGCGTTGCCAAGGCGAAGAAAACGATCCAGGCTGCCATTGACGCCGTACAACCCAATGGCCAGGTGCGTGTCTTGCCCGGTGCCTATAACGAGACCGCGACCCATCGCTATATACTCGCCAACAGCCAGAATAGTGGCCCCTATCAGTTTGGCCTTTTCGTCTCTGAATACAAAGCCGGTATTACCATTCTTGGTGTGACAGCGGCGGATCTCCCAATCACAGACTATAACGATGTCCTGGCCGAGGTAACGACCAACGCCACCAACAACTTTGGCGTAAGTGGGATCTTTGTCGAAGGCGACAATGTGACGGTTCAGGGTTTAAAAATTCTGGATAATATCGTCAGCGGTCAGCCAACCAACAACAAGACTTTCGAGATCCTGGGTGATGCCTTTGCGCTTAAATATAGCCAAATTGCGGTAAGTGACGGCGGTGCAGTCTATTTCGGCGACTGGCGCTTTAATACGACCACCAATACTTCGCACATCCAGAGCTACACAGTCGAAGCCAACCTTTTTGATCTGGGCGCTCAGGTTGCCCTCTCTAACGGCGCAGGGGTTTCTGGCCCGCTGAGCAGCCGCATGATCAAGAATAACAAGTTCATCAATGCCAATAACTGGCCATCGATCAGTTTCAACGGCACTGGTGGTGTGGCCTGGTATGAGCACCCGGTTGGTGGCGCTGTGATTACGGGTAACACCTTTATCAATACCTTTACGGGCAATACCGCCACGGCCAGCCATATCCGGGCGCGCGGTGACTATACCAACAGCCAATTCGACTGGGCTTCATTCTGGCACGATAATACCTTTAACAAAGCGGTGGTGACGCTAAGCGGCGCCCCTGCCGCTTTTAATGTACGCACCTATGCGTATGATACCTTTACCAATGTGCGGCGCATCGGGCCACTGATTCAGCCAGAGATCGATCGTGCTGTGAATGGCGACACCGTGCTTGTCAACCAAGGCACGTACGCGGAAAGCCCGAATCTCACTAAATCGTTGACCCTGCTGGGCGAAGATGGTCGCGAGCTGACCAATATTCTGCTTCAGAGTGGGCCAACCTATTTGGGGGCGCTGACGGTGGATGCCGCTACTGTGACCATTGACGGTTTTACGATCGTGGGTTTCGATGGCACACCTTCGACCTTGGCTAGCAGTAACATTGTCGTGACAACCAATGCAAAAACTGTACTCATCCAGAACAATCGCCTGAAGGTGGGGCGGATCGATGGCGCTTCATCCAATGATGACGACGGCATTGGGCTGCTTACCACCTACAATACCAATAATCCACCCGTTGATAGCGTAACTGTCCTCAATAACGAATTTGCGCCCCTCTCTACCAACGGCGGCACACGCGCCTTCTACATTAACCCTGGCGTCAATAATTTTACGTTTAAGCAGAACCAGATTACGGATAAATTCGACGGTCGTGCTATTACCCAAGCCAAGCAAGGTTTGGTCGAAGCCAATACGGTCACGGGCAATGGCACCTCCGCTGGCTTAGGGGTGTGGGGTGAGCCTGATCCACAAATTTGGGGTCACACGACTTTTCGTAATAACACGATCTTTGGTGTCACCACAGCCATCTCCTTGATCGATGCCGAAGGCGTAAACGTCGAGAAAAATCTGCTCAGTGGCAACCTGAATGCGGTCAAGTTAAGTCGGTCTACTGACCCCGTCGTAGCGCATCTGAGTGATAGCGCAACCATCCATATCAATCGCAACAATCTTGCCACGAACAGTCAAATTGGCATCGACAACCCCTTATCGGGCAATCCCGTTGATGGGACGTGTAACTGGTGGGGTGATGTAACGGGCCCAAGCATCAATAACCCGGGCACCGGTGTAGCCGTATCGCCCAAAGTCACTTTTAACCCCTGGATCGGCAGCGCCGACCTAGATGGCCCCTGCGCCACGCCGTCCGTACAATTTGATGTGGCCGCATCTGCAGTCGTCGAAAATGTGGGCAGCGCCGCGATTGTTGTCAAGCTGAGCGAGCCTGCCGGCCAAATCATTACCGTAGCCTATACCACGAATAATGGTACAGCCACGGCTGGCACTGACTATACGGCGCAAAGTGCCACCCTCACCTTCAATCCCGGCGAAACCAGCCAGATCATCAACGTGCCAATCAACGATGACAGTTTGGATGAGGATGACGAAGCATTCAACCTCACATTGACCAATCCCGGCCATGCCACATTGGGCGCGTTGACCAACCATAATTTGACGATCACGGACAACGATCCGCCGCCGGTGCTTCAGTTCAGTTCGGCCAATGTAGGCGTTAATGAGAATGCCGGCGCCGCCCTGATCGCGGTGACGCTGAATACCCCTTCTTCGCATAACGTGACGTTCAATTACAGCACAGGTGATGGCACAGCGCTAACGGGCAGCGACTATACAGGGATCAGCGGTCAGTTAACCATTCCTGCGGGGCAGGTGAGCACCAGTTTTGTTGTGCCAATTGTGAATGATACGGTCGTTGAACCAGTTGAGACGATCAATTTACAGTTAACCACACCGGTCAATGCCACCTTGGGGACGGCCAATGCGACGTTGACCGTGATCGACGATGACAGCGGGCCACTGGTGAACTTCAGCAACGCTGGTTACACCGTGAACGAAGGTGACAATACGGCCACGATCACCGCCACCCTCAGTGCGCCAGCCACCACCAGTGTAACGGTGGGGTACACCACAGGCAATGGCACAGCCACCGGTGGCAGCGACTATGCGTCGACCAGTGGTACGCTGACTTTTGCCCCCGGCGTTATCAACCAAACTTTCAGCGTGACGATCAACGATGACGGCGTGGCCGAAAACGACGAAACCGTGGCCTTGAGCCTGAGTGCGCCGAGTGGGGCTACCCTGGGCGCGCCAGCCAACGCGATCTTGACGATTGTGGATAATGACACGCAGCCCACCGTGCAATTTAGCAACGCGATCTACAATGTCAATGAAAATGGCAACACGGCGACGATCACCGTCAACCTGAGCCAAGTGGCCACGATCTCAACCACGGTCCACTATGCCACCGGCAATGGCACAGCCACGGCCGGCAGTGATTACACGGCGACGAGTGGTAACGTGACCTTCGAGCCGGGCCAAATCAGCCAGACGTTCAGCGTGCCAATTACCGACGATAATGTGGATGAGAGCGTCGAAACCATCAACTTAACCCTGAGTAACGCCGACAACGCCACTTTGGGCACACAGGCCACCACCACCCTGAACATTATTGATAATGATGGCGAGCCGATCATCGAAGGCCAATCTGCCAACGTACTCGTGGCCGAGAATGTGAGCGGCGGCCTGGCTACCCTGACGGTCACGTTGAGCGCCGTCGCCACGCAAACCGTTAGTGTGAGCTATGCCACAAGCGACGTTACGGCAGTCGCTGGTAATGACTACGTGGCCAGCAATGGCACGTTGACGTTCAACCCCGGCCAGATCAGCCAGACATTTACGGTACCGATTCTCGACGATGGCTTGGATGAACCCAACGAGACCGTCTTGATTCGCTATACGATGCCATCCAACGCCAGCCTGGGCGCTGTGCGCGACGTGATCTTGACGATTGTCGATAATGATCTGCCGCCCACCGTGGAGTTCAGCAGCGCCACCTATAGCACAGCCGAAAATGCCGGCACTGTGCTGATCGTCGCAACCTTAAGCGCACCATCAGCCTTCACCGTGAAGGTGCCCTATTTAATCAGCAACGGCTCTGCAACAGCGGGCAGCGATTACACCGCGGCGAATGGGAGTTTGACCTTCGTTCCTGGTCAGACGAGCCAGAACTTTGCTATCGCCATTCTTACGGACCAGCTACCAGAAAACAATGAAACAGTGAACCTGGCGCTTGGCACGCCCATCAATGCCGCCCTTGGCGCCCAACAGAATGCAATTTTGACGATTGCGGATGCTGGGTTTACCTTTGAGGTCAATGCACGCGTGTATCTGCCGTTGGTTTTAAATACGGATCAGTAGTAGGGACGGGCCAGGTTAAAATAAAGCACGTTATGCAGTTGCGGTTCGTACGGCGTGATGAAGCTACTGTGGACTGCGAAACCTGGCGACGCGAGCGACGAAACCGCTAATCTAGGCTTTGGCTTCCAGCGCATTACTACTGGTATTCAATTATCTATACTTACATTGAGACCAGGTCGAACATGACTGGAAAGGCTTTGTAGGGGGCGGCGCTTGCGGCGCCTGCATGTGGACGATAGGTGCCGCAAGCAGCGCCCCCTACCGCAACAGATGAAATTTAAATGACTCACATTAGGCAAAATGACCACACCCCAACCCTGAGCGTTCGGCTGCCCTTCGACAAGCTCACCGCCCCTGAGCCTGTCGAAGGGCAGTCGAACGCTCAGGGCGGTGTGTCTCGACAAGCTCGACTGAGCTCGCCGAACCGCACGTCGAAGCCTGATAAGGGAGAGTTAGAGAGGGGTTTGGGTTTCCTGCGTAACATGCGTTAAATGATTTCTGGGTCAACCGGATGTCAGAGGGTTGACCATCTTCCAGGAAGCGGCGGTGAAGATCAGGGACGTACAGGCGGTCGTTGCGCCGCTTCCTGGAAGATTTTGGCGAGGTTACCCCTGAGATCCAGTTGGGCCTGCTTTCTTTATCAGTATAATAGAGAAAGCAAATAGGTGCATAGTTTCGTAGGTGCGGTTTGTAGCCGCACAGCCTGGGTAAACCAGCCAAGTGCGGTTATAAACCGCACCTACCCTTTCTATGACTTTTATTTGTTTTCCCTATAAGTTATCAGATCGACAGTGAAAAAGTATAAAAAAATGCCTAGAAATCGTCAAAATTGACGATTTCTAGGCATTTTTACTCCTTAGATTCTGTGGGAGATAGTGGGCTCGAACCACCGACCTCAGCGATGTCAACGCTGCGCTCTAACCAACTGAGCTAACCCCCCAGAACTTAGTAAGCCAAATAGTAGCAGATATTTTGTTGATTGTCAAATGGCCCGACCAAAATTAGACTTACCATGTCCACTATTTTTGAACTGTCACCACAATAAAGGCGGCGCGCTGCATGCATCGCGCCGCCTTTATTGTGGTTAATCCCGATAAATTTATTCGGAAAAACGTAACCGGTGGGGCCGCCGGTCATTTCTTCGACTTCGGCCTGAGTATTAATCATGTGGCGCAACAATAAGATTTCGCGCGACAGGATATACTGTTCACGGGCGAGCATTTCAGGAATGCCGGGCAACGCTAACAACTTTTGCTTGTGTTCGTTGTCCACTTGCAGGGCAATACCCACCAAGAAGGCCAGGGTGAGCGGGTCTTCGGGCAGCCGCTCCAGGTCAAGTTCCGAATTGCTAGATTTGGCGAGCAACTCGACATATTCCAGGATGCGCGGGCGAATTTTGTGGGCCAAATCTTCGGCCAGTTTGGTGCTGGCATTGAGCACAGGATAATGCTCGACCGTGCCGGTTAGATAGCTATGGGTGTGATGAAATTGCTTGACACGAAAACGTTCGGTGCCGACAGTGGTAATATTCATGCGGCCATCGTCCAAGCGTTCCACGCGCACAATGCGGGCAACCGTACCAATCATATGCGGGGTAGCAGCTTCACCAATTTCTTGCCCCTTTTCGACGAGAACAACACCAAAAGGGCGTTTCTCGTCGATACAACGAGCAATCATTTCGCGGTAACGGTGTTCAAAGATGTGCAAGGGGAGCACCATGCCCGGAAAAAGTACCACGTTGAGTGGAAAAAGTGGGAGTTCCATGGTCTCTAACCCTTGATTCCTATGATATTGCTTGCTGCTGCGCGGTGTAACCGGTCGTTTCTTGTCCATCAATTCACCATTCCCATCTTAGTAAAAATCAGCCATTATCCCAGTCCATCCACAATCAATTGACAATGAATTAGTTGTAAAATTGGCGCTCATTCATTGTCGTCAAGATCTGGGGCCGAACTTAGATCAACTTTCATAAATTCACGCAATACGGTAGTTGCAAAGGCACCTTTGGGTAAAGAAAATTCGAAACAAAGCCCATCAGCAGCGGGCAGAATCTGCAAAGTTGGCAACAATAAACGCCCAAGCCGGCGGGTTCCTTCGACCCTGACCTTGCGCCAATGGTCAGGCTTGAGACCCGTTTCGTTTAAAATTTCGTCTTCCAGTTCGCCCGCCGCGGCCTGCGCTGGCCACATTTTAGAACCATACATCGGCGCCGTAAAACTAATCTCTTGAACAGCGTAACGTGGCTGCTCTGCCTCCACATCGACAACGTCGAACATGCCGCCGGTAGCATACTTTTTCGCCACATCGCCAGCGAGTAGGTGATCAAAAGCGCCACGCTCAACGCGGCGGGCCAGATAACAATTGCACAAATAGCTCTGATAACACGAGACCAAAAAGCGCCTCAGCCACCCATCATGGACCTGTTTCTGGCCAAGTAAAAGCTCCAGGCCGCGATGAATGTTATTGCCTTCCTGGCCCAATCGTTGTGGCCCGAAATAATTCGGCACCCCGTTACTTTGCAAATGTTTGGCAATGGCTGCTGCGCGCTGGAAGGCTTCTGTCCGATCGACGGTCAAGTCGGTCACCGTAATCTGAAAACGATTGCCAAGCAGATGACCGAGTTGCAACTTGTTCTTGTGCGAACGCACCCAGTTGACCGTCACTGGTAGCTGTTCACGAATACGCTGGGCGGCTTGATCAAGCAATGTTGCCGATTGTGCGCCCACGTCCAAGCTAAAGGTTTGGGTTGTCCGGGCATGCTTGTCTTTCATCCCAGCAAACCCGACCGTACCCTGGCGCAACCCGAACAAACGCTCTAACTGACGTTGCACTTCTTTAGTCGTCAGACCAACTTTTGTTAGATTAACAAAAAGATGCTGCCCCGCCTCTTGCGGCTCATACAGTGGCAGCTCTTCCACCACAAAGTGATCGGCACTGGCCCGCAATTGCCCGCCGATGCCAGGCAAGTCAGACGAAATGTACGGTAGACTTAAGTCGATGTTTGATTCTAACATGGCGTTTAGACAGATGAAGGAAGTTGGGTTCCAAAGCGAGGGAACAAACCAGGAAGTAAGCAAACAATATCCTTACTTTTCCAGTTTGTTCGCTACTTTTCATTAAAAAAGATCATGCTGTAACAGAAGAAGTTCCCAATCTGGCCGCCAAATTGAAAACCGGCTTCGCTTAGCCATTTGCGAACGGTGACCGGGGGAATATAGGCCGGATCGGGCAATTCTTCGCTGATGGCCAGGCGCGCGCCCGGCTTCAGCACGCGGCCTAATTCAGCGAGCACCAACAGCTTATTCGGGATTTCGGCAAGCGTGGCGATCAGCACAGCCACGTCAACACTATCATCGGCCAGCGGCAATTGATAGGCACCGCCACAATGCAAATGGACACGGGCCAGCATGCCAGTTTCACCCACCCGCAGCCGAGTCTGCTCGATCAACGGTGGCTGTAAATCAACGGCATGCACGATGCCGGTTTCACCCACCATCCGCGCCATCTCCACCGTAAACGTGCCTGTTCCACAACCGAGGTCGAGCACAGTCATGCCGGGCGCCAAACCAAAAGGGCCCAAGGTCTCGATTGGATCACGATATTTCATCCGCAAGGGATGGTCCAATACTTTGGAAAATTGGTGCGGCATTGGGCGCGCTTGCGTATGACAAGCTACCCGTAAGCTAACCTGGGAACCGACGGCCGAACCCAGGCCAAGAAAGAGCGATTTGTTCAAGAGCTTCAACATGTATTTTCCTACTCATTAAGGGTAGACGATTGATAGATGATGTTCTAATCGATAATGCGCAAGAAAGATTATCAAAATAAAGCAGTAAAACAGGTAGACGTCATCTGTTTTACTGCTTTATTCCCGCTAAGGCAATTTAAGTCGCCTGCGGCTGGACGGGCGGGAAACGCACCTGGAGCACCCCATTATTAAAGCTGGCGCCACTGGCATTACGTTGGGCCAACACCGACGGCAGCAACAATTCACGCTTGAAGTTGCCAATACTGATGAAAAGTTCGTCACCGCGTTTGGTCAGCTTCACTTTATTCAGTTCAACGGTGGGTAAAGGTAATTTTAAGATAAAATCGTTGCCATCCTCTAAAATTTGTTGCGTCTGGCCGACAAAGAAAATCTGGCCGGGATCGCGGTCAGCAAAAATCGTGTTGGCCAGGGCGCGCAACTGGTCAATCCCCACCATTTCGGTGTCAGCCGCATGGGCGCGCAACAAAGGCAACGGGTAGAAATCACGTTCAATATCACCTAGATAGCGCTGCTGAATCTCTTGCAAATGGCGCAAATAAGGATCCTGGCTTGGTTCCGTCACCTGGATATTGCCCAATCCATCGCTGACCAGGCCGGGCAGAATACGATTGATGACCACGGCATCGACGGGGTAATTAAAGAGTGACAGATAAGTGACCGCGCGCGCGCCTTCTTTTACCACCATTTTTTCTGGATTCAGCACGACGCGATAGCTGGTGATCTCAGGATTTAAGAGAACCTTTTGTAACTCTTTGACTCCGGCAACCAGGCTGTCCAAACCTGCAAACGGATCTTTTTCTGGCATCAATTTGCGCAACAGACCGCCAGCCATACGCAAGGTCGTATCGCCCCAGTTGTTAATGCGCGCCATATACCATTGGAAGCTATCGGGCACGGTTAGTAAACGAATGGTTTCGCCGGTGGGGGCGGCGTCCACAATGACGCGGTCAAAGAAGCCTGCTTGCGCTTGCCGGTTGATCTGCAACAGGCTCACCACCTCTTCCATGCCAGGGATAATCGCCATCTCTTCGGCAATCGCTTTGTTCACGCCTTGTTTGCGCAGAACATTGCCCACATATCCTTGCATCTTGCCCCAGTGCTGATGAATTTCATCCAACACGTTGATCTCTTGCGCAAAGAGGTTGGGGGCGACTTCGGTCGGTTCGCCAGTCAGCGGCACATCCAAGCTGTCGGCCAAGCTGTGCGCAATGTCTGTGCTCACCACCAATGTCCGATAGCCCAACTCCGCGCTGCGCAGGGCCGAAGCCGCCGCCACCGTCGTTTTGCCAACGCCACCCTTGCCTAAATAGAGAATAATTCGCATGATAGAAATAACCTTTTTAATGCCGATACACAAAAGTCATGGGTGAGAAGAGATCAAGAGCTTAGGGAATAGGGATTGGAGGTTGCTCGTTCTTACTCTCCAATCGCTTACTCTCCTCTTATTCCTGCCCCATAACCGACTCAGTCGATTTTGTCACCTTTGGTTTGCGCTTGGTGATCGCGGTTGTGATCAACGCGCCAGCCAACAAAACGCCAGCGCCGGCCCAATAGGCGGCGGCCCGACTCAGGCCAAACCAACTGCGGATCTGCCACCAAAAAAACGGGAGAGCGGCCCAATAAGTCCAGCGCCAGGGCCAACGATAGCCCGTCTGCAAGACATATTTACCCATATGGTTATGCGGACTCCAGACCACGATATAACAACGGCCACCCACCAACGTCCGTGTATCGATCGATGGGCCGGGATAGTAGTCGGCACGGGTCAACATATCGCGCACAGGCGTCACCAGCTCGGTGGGTGGCGGCGCCACCACGGCGCTATAACCAGCCGGCAGATCCAACGGCAGTTTGTGGACATCCGCGCGATACGGCAAGCTTTGCGCCACGACGGCAAAGGCGGGCACCGCAGCCCCGCCACTGGGCAAGACTGGCACTAACAACTGCACACGCAAACGTTCACCGGCCCGGCATTCAGTATGATAAATATGAATTTGCCCAGGATAGGCCAAATGATTAAAAATCAAACGCTTTTGTCTAAAATTCCCCAACTCCAGGCTGGTAGGCAATGTATTCCCAGGCGCTTTAGGAAAGATCGGTAAACTACCGGCCAAGTCAGCGCCAGATAGAATTGATAAGGCGGAATTGTTCACTTTGCTCAAGGCGTTATGGCTACCTTATAATAAATAAATTGTTGATAAATCAGCGTGTCGCGCGCCATGCTACGCCCAGCCGAACAGCATAGGCTCTCTACAAACAAGTAGAATGATCGCAGGCCATTGTAAAAGCTGGCAAATTCAAGTATACTTGCGATTTTGTACTTACCAAAGTTCGCTAGGCCGCTACCATACATTTAGCCCTATTCAAACACACCAAGTGATTTTTGTCCGGTTGCTGCCATCCATTTGTGCCAACATTACGTATCCAATTACTTTTTGTTGCATTGGATCAGCATAACATGATAATCTGGGACGACTGCTTATCTCGAAGGTCAGACGATCAATATCAGCCCATGATAAAGCCATGACGCGTATAAATTCAGCCATCACCAATCCAGTAACACGCCAGCCGTTGGCTACCCCAAACACGCCAACGGATTCCATTAGCACCGATCCAACAAATCGGCCAGTCTTCTCGCTTGTTGTACCCATCTGGAATGAAGAACAGGTAATTCCAGAGCTCTATAAACGTGTGGTCGAAATTATGGACCGTACGGGCCAAAGCTGGGAGCTGATCTGCGTGAATGACGGCAGCCGCGATCAGTCCTTGGCCTTACTGTTTGACCTGAACAACAAGGATCCGCGGGTCAAGATCATCGACTTTAGCAAAAATTTTGGTCACCAGATCGCGATCAGTGCTGGCGCCGATTTCGCCGAAGGTGATGCTGTGATTGTGATGGATGCCGATCTGCAAGATCCGCCTGACGTGGTGCTGCGCATGATTGAAAAATGGCGCGAAGGTTATGAAGTGGTCTACGCCATACGCTCCAAACGCGAGGGTGAAACTTGGTTCAAGCTGTTTACAGCCAAAGTTTTCTATCGTCTGCTGCGCGGCGTAGCGAATATCGATATCCCGGTTGATGCCGGTGACTTTCGGTTGATGGATCGCCGCGTTGTGTTGGCCATGCGGCAATTGCGCGAAAAACATCGCTTTATGCGCGGCTTGAGCAGTTGGGTGGGCTTCAAACAGATCGGCGTCGAATATGAACGCGCAGAGCGTTTTGCCGGTGAGACCAAATATCCGCTACGCAAGATGATCCTGCTAGCCATGAATGCGATTACCAGTTTCAGCTATCTGCCCTTGCAATTAGCGACTTATGTGGGTTTTGCACTGGCATTTTTAAGTTTGCTCGGCATTATCCTGGCGATTGCGCTGCGCCTTTCGGGCAGTGATGCCTTCCACGGTCAGGCAACCACCTTGGTCAGCGTGCTGTTTCTAGGTGGCATTCAACTAATTTTTCTGGGCATTATTGGTGAATACCTGGGCCGCATCTACGACGAAGTAAAAGGTCGTCCACTCTATATTGTGTCACGGGCTTATGGTTTCGTTGGGCATAAAGAACCCCCATCTACGCAGTAATCTCTGTAGTTTAGCGATCAGCTTTGTCGATCAAACAATCAACGCACCGCATCCACCAGGCCCGCTTGGTCGAAGAAAACGCGCTTGATCACGACGCAAAACAAATTTCCCCTGTCTTGCGCAGTGACCCGCGGCTTCGACTCCTGGCATTCCTCAAAAAATCTCTACAAAGCCATAACACATATACCGCAGTCATGGTTCACCGATAAGCGACGTTGAACGTCTGTGTTTGCTCTGCCGCGGTCGTCATCAATGTGACCCTAGCGGTCTGTGTGTGTAGCGTACGTTGGTAAGCAAATTGAAACAAAATTACAATTAGTTTGATGTTACAATAATCGAGTTGGTGAAATAGAAGCGACAAAAAAAACAGTAAATCGATTTATACAAATTACAAAAGCTTACGAAAAAATGATGGAAAATGAAATACGTAATAAACTTAGTCGCGACAAATAAAACACAAGATTAAATTAAGCCATTCTAACTGATTTACTCCTGAATATTATTTCAGGAATAAATTAAATTGGTCTTAAGCCTACTTGACAACGCGGCAAACTATTGATATTCTTATTAACATGTTGATACTATTTACGTACGACTAATGACTTACGTGAAAATCAGTTAAATACGTAATTGATATACATCCAGCTGTAAGTTTAGCTTGTCATACTTAGAAGATAAGTAATTATAAGCTTTTAATTTTAGCAAGTTCTACAAACTAAATACTGGGCACGAGAATCGCCGGCCTGTCTAAATTTTCTAGACAGGTCGGCTTTTTTATGTTGTACATAATACCAGTAAAACATACAAACAAATTACGATACATTGCACACCGCTACAAGAAATTAGGCTTCACTTCGGTCGCTTAATGACTAAGCAAATTGAAAAGGACGTAAGATTATGACAAAGCGCAACCCATTCCGTTATTTACAAAGTGTTTCCCACAGCGACTTTGTCGGTCGTTGGCCGCTTGTCGAATCGATCGCGCAAGATCTGGTAAGCGAAAATGGCGATTCACATGCGATTATTGCCGGGCAACGTTATGGCAAAACGAGCATCTTAGGGGCATTGTCACATCAGTTATATCAGCCAGTCATCCTAGAATCGGGTGATAGCTTGGCACTGCCTCTCTATATCGACTTCAAAGCCTGTGCCTTCAATTCAGCCGAAGCCGTCTTCGCCTTTATTCTCCAACGCGTCCATCGGCAAATTAACACGGTTGTGCGTCAACATCCACTGGCGCTCTGGCCGACACCGCTACGCTTGAACGCGCGCTGGTTCGAAAAGTTGGTTAGCGCCACGGAGCTTTCCATGCACGATTTAGAAGACGGGCTGGGCTATATTATGGATCAATTGGACACGCCAACGGCGCCAGCTCGCCTGATTTTGATGCTCGATGAGATTGGAAAATCTTTCGACCAACCCTGGACCGATGAACTCTATAGCCAGGCACGGGCGTTGATCTGTAGCAGCGAACTCCAGACCCGCATTCGTTTGGTGCTGACCGGTTCGCAACATTTTCTAGAACAACAGGCGACGTATAGCGCCCCGTTGTGCGATGTGCTCAAACTACATTACATGGAAGCCTTTGATCTAGACAGCATTGCGCAACTGGTGGCGCGGGCTGAAGGCTTTTCGGACGAAACCACAGCAGCGGTTTGGCGACAAAGTGGTGGGCATCCTTTTCTGGCGCAATACCTACTCTACAATTTGTGGGAACAAAGAGAAGTGAAAGGGATTTATAATGCTGAGACAATGCTGATCGACCGTTTGGCCTTAGGGTTTCTACACCAGCGGGTCTTTGAACTGGAAGGATGGGCGAATGCGGTAGGAACCACTGGGCTTTCCGTCTACAAAGTGCTCAGTGAAACGTCGGATTGGGTCACGGAAGAGGAGATTATGGCTGCGGTTAATGAACCAGCGCATAAGATCAAGCGGAGCTTACTTGGCCTCTGCTGTCATGGTCTGGTGATTCATGATGAAGATTGGGCGCAGTACAAATATACGGGCGACCTCTTTAAAACCTGGTTTAACAAATGTGGCATCATGAATATTGCCCCGGCAGCCAAGCTAGAGATCAGCCCAATGTTGGCGCCCCAGAACATCAACATTAATACGGGAGGTGGCTCATACATTGCCGGCTATGTGAATACGCAGGGGGGCGGCTTTATCGGCCACGACCAAGTGGCGACTTATCCATAAGCCAGTAGAGCAAGCAGGCAAGCGTTTGATGGCCAGGCTAGCGAGCTAATGCCTGGGCCAGATCAGCGATCAGATCTTCCACATTTTCCAGACCAATCGAGAGGCGCAAAAGATTGGCGGGTGTACGACTGGTGGGACCTTCAACCGAATAACGGTGTTCGATCAGGCTTTCAACCCCACCCAAGCTGGTGGCTTGCGTAAATAACTTTACCCGATTGGCCACCGCCAAGGCGTCTGACGCATCACCTTGCACCTGGATCGATAACATGCCGCCAAAGCTAGTCATCTGGCTTTGGGCAATGGCAAACCCTGGGTGGCTCTCCAAACCAGGGTAATGTACGGCAGCGACATTGGGCTGTATAACCAAGAAGCGCGCCACCTTCAGGGCATTTTCACAGTGGGCGCGCATACGATAAGGTAAAGTCGTGATGCTGCGGCGCAACAACCAGCAATCAAACGGTGAGGGCACCGCCCCGCCCAGTTGCTGGATCATGCGGACGCGTTGAAAGAATAGATCATTTTCGCGGGCAATTAATGCGCCCCCCAAGAGATCACTATGACCACCCAAATATTTGGTGGTCGAATGCATAACAATATCAGCCCCTTGCTGCAACGGTTGTTGACAAACTGGCGAAGGCCACGTGTTGTCCACCACACAGAGCGCCCCCACTTGCTGTGCCAATCTGCTAACCGCGGCGATATCCGTAATCTTAAGCAGCGGATTGGACGGCGTCTCGACCCAAACTACTTTTGTATTAGGACGGATCGCCTGACGAACCTGGTCTAGATCAGTCATGTCTACGATTGTATAATCCAATCCCCACCCGCCAAAGAGTTCCTGCGCTAGCCGGCCCGTGCCAAAATAGACATCATCCGGCCCGACCACATGATCGCCAGTTTTCAACGCTTGGAAGATACTCATCGTCGCCGCCATCCCCGAAGCAAAGGCCGCCGCCGCCACCCCGCCTTCCAACGCGGCTAAACATTCTTCTAAGGCACGCCGATTCGGGTTATTACTACGCGAATAAACATTGTCATCCGTATAGCTGCCGTCGGCTTTGCGTTCAAAAGTCGTGGAAAGATTGATCGGTGCCATCACCGCGCCGCTACTCGGATCAATTTCGTGCCCAGCATGGATGGCAAGGGTTTCAATATGGGTAAATTTTGGTTTGGGGTTCATAGTTTTTTCGTGATGATCGATTGGCGGTTGAGGATGCTTACTACACGGTGCCAAAATAAATTTTAATCTTTATAAGACGCAGGGCTTGACTGATAGAGAACGCCAATCGACTGCGCATCCATCATTTTTTCGTAGGTGCGGTTTCTAACCGCACTTGGCTGGTTTATACAGAACGTGCGGTTAGAAACCGCACCTACGATTGTGCGACCTTTATTGGGTTTGGCTATTCGGTTCGGTTGACCTTTGATGAACGACATGCGTGAGCACCGTGCATCGCACTGGGCCATCAATCGGGGCGTCCAGGCGATCATTTCGCCCAGCGCAACGCACGCCGTTGAAATGCCAACCGAACCTAGTCGTTTGGTCACGGTAGCACCGAGCCGGCAATTACCAACGGCTTGAATGACAAATACTCAATCACGCACTATCCCGGTAATGCGCAGGCCGGTGCCTTTGATCTTATGGCGAATGTTGATGCCGACGAGCACGGCCGTCAACCCTTCGACAATTGCCGAATTTGCCAGGGCACCGGCGTCAACACCAAAAAGTCCAGTTGCTTGCACCAATTCCATCACCGTCTGTTTGGCGGCTTTGTGATCGCCCGTCACCAACACGTCACACTCGGCTTGCCAGCTTAAATCCTTTAAATGGCTGGCCGAAATATTCTGGAAGGCGGCCACGACATTCACTTTATCGCCTAGTTGAGTTTGCGCTTCCAAGGCGGCCGAGCCACCCGGCGGATGCCAAGCAACCGAGACCTTGGGTGGTTTCAGCGGCGCGCTGACATTGATAAAGGTTTTTCCCTCACAGTGGGCGGCAATTTGCTCGATGGTATCGGCCTGGGCGTCATACGGCACACTGAGCACCACCACTTCACCCGCGGCCGCCGCATCATCATTCGTTGCGCCGGTGATCGGCACGCCACCAGCGGGTAACGTTGCACTTAATTCAGTTGCGACCGTGGTGGCCTTTTCGGCGCTGCGGCTCCCAATCACCACTGGGTAACCGGCGGCGGCCCAACGTAACGCCAACCCAGACCCTTCGGCGCCGGTGCCACCAATGACGGCGATCATAGGTTTTGGCATATCAAAGCTCTCCTTACTTATTTTGGGTGGACATGATCAAGCCCACAAAACCGACGATGATACAGGCGAACAGCAAGATGACCACGAGGATCGGGATAATCACCACGGCAATCGCTTTACCCGAGGTCAAATTATATTCTACCTTGGTCGCATAATAGGTCAGTACCAATCCATAAATCGAAAGAATCGCGCTGAGACAGCCACCAAGCCCAGGCACAAAGTTAAGGATGGCGCTGATGATCATGATCGGGGCGCGGAAAGTTGCGTTCAAATAGGCATAATTGCCAAAATCGCCTTGCCCCTTCAGCAATTTGGCTAATAAATGCCAAATACCCACACTAATCACAAAACCAATCGGAGCAGAGATGATGCTAGCCAGCCCTGCTCCCCCCACAATGCTGCTCATGAGTCCGCTTGACATCATCACGCGCATCTGTTGCGTCACATCGGGCGGCAGATTCATCATCCCAATCATCTGGCTCAGGGCCCCGGCATTGAAGAAAATCAGCCCCTGTAATAGACCAAGCACAGCGGTAATCACCGCGGCAATCACGATCCAGATAATCGCTGTATTAAATGTGGCCGTCGGTTTTACCCGCTCTTGCTCAAAGACGGGTTCGCCGGGCGTCATCAGAACAGTTTTCCATATTTGGAAGATGGCAGCAAAATCCATAAAACACCTCCTAGTGATCAAACTGAGTTTAGACAAATACGCTGTTGTAGCTATCGAAGGATTTCATTATACGCTGGCTTTGCACAGATAGGCCATTCTTTTAGGCGACAAAAACCCTGTTCAAGACATAGCCCAATAACGCTCCCACGTCTGAGCCGCCACTGCACGGCTGCGGGCAGCAATCGCCACCTCGTCCATGGTCAGCAAGGTACGGTTGCGCATCAACACTTGACCATGCACGATGGTGCTGTGGACATGGCCGCCACTCACCCCGAACAGCATGTGCCAGGGTAAATTTTCCGGCGTCAGCGGGGTTATGGGATAATAATCCAGCAAAATCAAGTCGGCATAAGCGCCCGAGGCAACAATGCCAATCGGTCTATCGAAAAAGACGGCGCCTAGTTGGCGATTGTGCTGCACGGCCATCTGGATCACCTTGTCGGCCCCTAGGTAGCGCGGATCATTGTGCGCCAACTTCTGCAACAGATCAGCCACCTTCATCTCGGTAAACATGTCGTTGCTAAAGCCATCATTGCCCAGGCAGACCGGAATACCGCCGCGCAACATCGGGACAATTTCGGCAGCGCCAACCGCGTTATTCATGTTAGAACGTGGCTGATGGGTGACAAAAGTACCGGTCTGTTTGAGCAGCGCCATCTCCCAACTGTCAATATGAATACAATGGGCCATGATGCTTTGGTTGCCTGTCATGCCAAAAGCGTGCAGCCGTTCGACGGCGCGCTGGCCAGATCTTTGTAAACTATCATATTCGTCGACGGGATGTTCGGCCACATGAATATGAAAACGCCCACTTTCTGCGGCACAGGCGGCCAGCGTTTCATCCGACAACGTGAGGCTGGCGTGGAGGCCAAAGGTGGCCGAAAGGTGGGTTGCCAGCGGTGAATGCCGCGCCTGCGTGCGCGCCTGATCGATGCGCTGCATAAAACGGACGTTTTCGCGGATCCCGGCTTTGGCGGCGGCTGGGCCATCGCGGTCGGTAGTTTCATAACAGAGTACGGCACGTAGACCACTTTTTTCGACCGCTTCGGCGATGGCGTCCAAGCTGCCATCAATCGCACGCTGGCTGGCATGGTGGTCGATCAAGGTTGTGGTGCCATTACGAATCGCATCGACCAGGCAGACTTCGGCGGAGCTTTGCACGCCCGCCCAATCGAGCGCCTTGTCCAGCCGCCACCAGAGTTTTTCGAGAATTTCTGGGAAATCTTTGGCGGGTGGGCCAGGAATATAGAGTCCGCGCGCAAAAGCGCCATAAAAGTGGGTGTGCGCACAAATCTGACCTGGCATCAGGAGCATGCCGTGGGCATCCCACTGTTGATCGTCGGGATAACGCGCCAGCAAATCGGCGCTGTCGCCCAGCGTGTCAATGGTGTCACCGTCGATCCGAACGGCGCCGTTGGCCCAAATTTTATGTTCAGGATCAAATGTGAGCACCGTTGCGTTATGAATCAGCATAGCATCTCCTCTTTTGTGCGGCGGCTAAGTACAGGTATTATATACGGCGCAACTGTTTTGCATAACGTTTGATCGACTTTAAGTGTCCATAAATTTGTAGGGAATCGCCTATGACAGCCGCCATATCACGCAACAATCCGCTTACCGATACGCAAACCACATCCTCACCCGAGGCGACGCGCGCCGTGGGCCAGCGCTTGGGGCAATTACTCCAGGCAGGCCAAGTGATCGCGCTGCATGGTGATCTGGGCGCGGGTAAAACGGTGTTGACCCAGGGCATCGCGGCGGGTCTGCACATCACCAAACGCGTCACAAGCCCGACTTTTACACTGGTCAATGAGTATGCGGCGTCCGGCGATCGGCAACTGATCCATATCGACAGCTATCGGCTGGGCGACAATCCAGGAGAAGCCGCGCAAGAGGCAGCCACCTTCGGGCTGGAAGAACTATTGACAACCGAAAATGCGATTGTTGTCATCGAATGGGCCGAACGGGTCGCCACCCTGCTGCCGCCGGATCATCTCAAAATTGAAATCACCTATGTTGCGCAAGCTGAGCTAGCCCGCCAGATCACCTGTACGGCGCTTGGCGATCAGAGTCGGGCATTGCTGCAAACGTTGATTGATGCTGGATAGGCAGCAGTTTCAACGATTACACCCAGGCATAAATTGAACAATTAAAGTAAAATCAGTGAGAGACCAGTGGGTTTCGTCGAGCCAGCTTCCTGGAAGCGGACACTGATAGCCTCGTTGACTTGAAAGCTCCTGTCCGCTTCCAGGAAGCTTCAGCACACCCGTTTTCAAACTACTTTCACTTTAGATGCCGGTCTTTGCGCGTCCCTATCAAAGCGCTGAATCGCTCGACCATCCCACGCATCGGCCAGGTCAGCAGACCAAGCGCCACCAGCAAAGTCACCCAAGAAATAATTGCGCCCAATAGGCGCACGGGGGTCGAACCCATTCTGGCGTCAATCTGATGTTCACCAACCGGGACATCCACTTCGATCAAGCCATAGGGATCCGAGATGCGATACGGGGTCAACACGCCATCAATCCAGACTTGCCAGCCGGGAAAATAAAATTCATTGATGCGCACAACGGCCGGTTGCTCGATCTGGACGACACCGCCGCCACTCGACCCGCGGCTATAATTGCTCAGGACCTTGCCCGCCCCTTTGAGGATCGACAGACGTTCCAATAGGCCGTTATCGCTGTAATCTTCGTGATAATTATTCGCCGCGTAATCCTTGGTCATCGGTGATTCGGTAAAAGTTTGCTTCACCCATTGCGTCGGCGCAATCATGTCGGGGTGCTCACGCTCAAAGCGAAAGATTGCGCGCCCATCCTCGCGCCAGGGCTCAACTGGCTGTAACTGGGCATTGACATAACTGGAACTGGCAAACATGATCAGCAGTCCGATCACGAGTAAACCGCCGACATCTTCAGCTTTGTTCAGGAGTGTGGGCAACAGATTCCACACGGCCAGGCCCGCCAGTGCGCTCAGGGTAAAGGCGCTCAAGGAGAGCAAGCGCCACGGAAATTGAATGACGGCCAACGGCGTGGCGATTTCCCACAGCGGCTGGGCCGCGGGCGTCATCAGCCAGAGCAGGGCCACGGTAGCCCCGATCAAATAGAGCATCACCGCCTGCCGGTGCGGCTTCTTGCCTAACGCATAAAGCGCCACACTGCCGAACAACAGCGCGACGACGCCCACCTGAAAGCCCATCCCATCATTCGCGCCCTGGGGATCGTCGGAATAACCATAGCCCCAGAACGGACTAAAAAACTGGCCGAAGTAGACAAAGTTGTTACGAAAATCGTAGGTATTGGTCGTATAGACTTGCTGCTTGAGATATTGGCCTTCAACCAATAGCGGCAAGAGAAAACAAGCAAAGAGCAACAGTGCCCCAATTCCGCCTGCACCTGCCAGCCCAATCCGGCCCAGCAATTGCCCCGCCGGTTGCCGCCAAGCCACGGCCAGCCGAAATAAGACAAACGTGACCAAGAGTGGTGCGAATGAAACCAGCGCAAAGGTATGGGTCAACAGAGTGCCGGCCAGACAAAGCATGGCTAGCGCCAAGCGGCGTTGCCAGCCGGCCAGGAAACCTTGATCGATCAGGCGATCGAAGGTTAAAAAGACCCAGGGAAACCAGGCTAACAATAGCGAATCGTTAAGCGCAGCGCGGACATAAATGTCTACAAGATGATAAGGGATAAAGATATATAACAAGCCCGCCACCACGCCCGCCAGCCGTATGCTGTCGATCCGGGGCGTTTTCTCACGCGTGGGTTCCCCAAGCGTCAGCGTGCGCGGCGTCAACCAATGCACCACCAACTGATACATGCCCCAGCCACCTACCAGAAAACCGGTCACCCAGGCCAATTTAGCGGCCAATGTATATCCCGCGCCCAATAACACAAAAATTTCCGCCACATAAAACCCCAACGGCGCTTGGATGATAAAGGTGGGATAGCCATAGCCCTGAATATGATGCATGGCCCAACGCGGCCACCAGGCGCCGTCGCGGATCGAGGCGTCAAACATAATCAGATAAAAAACACTGTGGCGCCCATCATGGGCTTCATAAAAATAGCCGGGGGCCAAGAGTGGCGTCAGCGCGAAGAGGCTCAAGGCGAGCAGCAAGAGCAGATAGGGATCGAGTTTTGCCAACGATAGAGCAATGAATTTACGCATTAATCTATTTATAACCAACTCAGATCGCGGCCGATCAGTAATTCGTTCTTTTGCACATGGTGCGTACTTTTCATGGCAACAAAACGTGTTTCAAAGCCATATCCACTTGCTAGTTCGCGAATTTCAGCATGATCATCATAGGTCATCAGGAAATCGCCCGCAAGACGTGAAGCTTGTTCAAATAAAGCAGGATGGTCAATCGTGGAATGTCGATAAAGTCGCCCTCCAGCTTTGACATAAGGCGGATCAATAAAATATAAACTGTCTTTGCGGTTTTGATTGATTTGTAATATCTCAAAGGCATCCCCATGAATAAATTTGATCTTATCGCGTAGCTGATCGATTTCCATAATGCGCTGTTTAAGCGTTGTTGGATACCAGCGGGATCGGATGCCTTTCCCATTTTCTCCCTGTTTAACAAAGCTAGCGCCTTCTGCTAGAATGCCACCTCGATTGACGCGATTCTTAACAATCGTTGCAAAAGCTCGCTCGCGCCGCGATTGGCTGGCCTGTGCAATCGCGGCTTGCGCTGTCTCTATCGTTAAGTCGAAGGTGACGATCTGATCCGCCAACCACTTAGCATCGCCGGTTGTGATTACCTGCCAAACCGCCGCTACATCCTCATCCAATTCTACCAACGTTACTAGGCCAACCAATTGTTCGAATATAGCGGTAAGACTAACAATTCCTCCGCCAGCAAAAGTTTCAATTAACTCTTTATCCGCTCCTCCGCGCGCCCTAAGCCAGGTGCGAATATAGGGCACCAACCATGTTTTGCCGCCTGGGTAGCGAAACGGACTACGCATGGGCACAGAGGCAACATTAATGACCTTGTTTGCATGCTCATCATGGACGTTTTGCTCGACAAATTCTTCAGCGGGATCAAATAAAGATGGTTGTCTAGTAATAACCGCTTCATCCAACGTGTTTTCATCCGCGTTGTAGTAGATGCTGCATACGCCAAGTGGATCATTGGCCTTGTCTTTCGTACAGCTTGGCACTCGGTTGTTATACGGGCAGAGTTTGAGCCGCCGATAACGCTCTGCTTGGTCTGAAAGATCATCTACCACAAATCCAAATACTTCAGCAAGTGGTTGCATTGGTGTTCCCATCATTTCCCTCGATCTTTCAGCCGATAAACGAATTTCAATCCAGACCAGGTCTGGTCAATTTTTGATCCCCAATTTCTCGATCAACGAACGTTTGGAATATCCCAGCGACGAAGGGTTGACCTGTAAAGACTGGGTTCCAGAAAATGACACCGTTATCCTCGCTTTCCATACGGTTCCAACAGATCAAGCGTCAGTACCTGCAACATAGCCAATGGCGCCACTTGACCAATCCCAGCCACCAGGGGGGCTAGACAGCTATGATCGCACCAGGCAACGGTGGGCGGCGGCCACAGGCGCAAGGGCCATTCACCGCTTACCAATTGCAAAGGCGGCCAATCCGCTAAATCAGGCGGGCGGGTTTGGGGCTGGACAAAGCGCATCCGCACACCATTTAACGCTTGGTTGGCCCAGACATGCAACCACCAATCCTCCGCGCAATAGAGCGCATGCAACGCGGGCAGTTGTTGATAGGTCATCCAGGCCTGCGTCAACTGGGCAAAACTAGATTCCAGATTGCTAATTTGGCCTGGACTGGTGACCCAGCGACTTAATTTTATGAAATCTGGCGTTCGTTCACAGAGCCGCCAGTAGTGATAGCCTAGCGCCACCGCCAGTTCGGCCTGGTGAACCTGGTCTGGCGTAGGCTGTACATTCGCCAACACCTGTAACTGAACCGGCCCCTCACCGCTGCGCAATAAATTTTCAGCGGCCGCTGCTGCCCAACGATTGCCTGCATAAAATAGGGCAGGCCGCTGGGCTGGCGGGATGCGGGCGAGCGCTTGTCCTATCACTTTGCATAACAACAAGATCGAACGCTGGGCATCCGGTGTCGGATCGTCATAACCGCCGACAATTACCAATGCTTCTGGTTGTGCTTCGTTCAGTTCGGTGGCAAGTTGACCACTGTTGGTATCAATCGTCAGTTGGGTGCTACCGATCCACTGAGTCGGACCGCTGCCCACGGCCTGGCGCGCCGCCGTCAAACTGAGGCTATTGCTCAGGCCGGCCACCCACACCCGCACATGCGCGCGTGGGCTGGCTGTGACGGCAATTTGCTCAAGCGCCGGAAAGCGCACAGGGTCGTCACTTTGCAGCAAAGGCTCGTCCCGCACTTCATCCCAAAGCTGGCGATTTAGGCGCGCCCCCAAACGGCGACAGGTAGTGGCCAATTGTTGGGTCATTGCTTCGTCGGGCGTGCGCTGGATGCTCAACCAACTTGCCAGACGATACTGACCGTCGACATTTTCCAAAACACAGGCGCGAGTCAGCTTAGCCTCCACGCTCAGGGCAAAGAGGCTGCCGGTTCCCGAATTTCTGGCCGTCTGTGCGGCGCTTTGGATGGACGTGACTTGTTGAGCCATAAAAGTTCAATAAAAATGGTTAACGGTGTAATCGGTAACAGTTAGACTGAGTTCAGAATGAAACCCGGCGTTTTCGTCAACCATCTTCCTGGAAAGGGTCAGACCATTCAGGGTAATCGAATCGATCGGTGACCCCTTCCAGGAAGCGTAGAAACGCCGGTTCTCAACTTGATTTGCGTATAACTTACCGTCATTGCAAAACTCTACACCCAAGTTGTTCCAACGCTTGCAGTCCTTGCGGGCTTATAGAGAGTTTATTCCAACGCAAGTCTAATTTTTCAAGCTTGGCTAGCTGCCCAATCCGTGTGGGAAGCGCCACGAAGCGGTTATTGCGCAAATCCAAAAAAGTAAGCTGACGCAAATCTCCAAGTGATTCGGGTAGGGAGAGCAACTTATTATTGCGTAAATCCAGACAAGTCAACTGCGTTAAGTGGCCGAGGGCAGCGGGCAGATTGGTCAACCGATTGTCGCTCAAACGTAACTCTTGGAGATTGACTAGATTGCCGATTGACTCTGACAGCGTGGTCAACTGGTTTTTCATGAGATGCAACTCTTTCAGATTGACCAGATCACCCACTGATTCGGGCAGCGCAGTCAAGCGATTATTGTATAGCCTAAGCTCTTGGAGTTGCGTCAGCTGGCCAAGCCAGTCGGGTAGCGCTGAG